>NZ_JAUBRH010000038.1:25170-64419 GCF_036701775.1 Microcoleus sp. N9_A2
AATTCGGCAAAGCCAAATAAGGAAAATTAGGTTCTAAAGGTTTGTGTCCCTGAGCCGGATTTCCCGGAGTTCCGTTATATGAAACGTTATCGCCAACGGGAGAACCCACCAAAGCTCCCAGAGTGATATCAATAACGTCGTCCATCAGCATACGACCTCCGATCAAGCTTCCTTGAGCGTTTGTAGCGCTAGCGTAGCCGCTGGTTTTTGTGGTATCGATCCGCATGACATCGGGCAAGAAAGCTCCGGCTATCGCATTTGGATCGACATTATCGCTACCATCCAAAATATCCACAGCATTCAGAGTAGCAACAGCTTCCTGCCGCACCGGAGCAGCAGCACCGCTCAAATCCAAATTCGGAGGAATAGTATTGAATGCCTCCAGAAACGCGGGACTAACTATCAAACCCTCATTAATTGCAGGTCTCGCCAATCGCTCAAACTGTTTGAAACCACCAGCTCCGTCTCTGATAGAAATCGTTGTCCAAACATCAAAAGTATTCGCCCCACTTCCTGCTTGCAACAACGCTTTGGGAACGCGCACGGCAATTGTATTGACGTTGTAACCTTTAGTAAAGTCGATCGCTCGACTCGGTTCCCTGAAACCTACTTTCGACCCCGTTCCCAAAGCTCCAGCGCGGACTCTGAAAAATTGTTCCACATCGAAGAAAAACGGGTCTTCCCGTAAACCGGCAAATACAGTCAAGTTAGAACCGGCCACAGGTACTGTATTCACAACAGTATTAGAATTCAGCGGAGTGCTGGCAATAAGCCCGCCGTTAACTGTAGTGTTAGCAACAGTCTCCGAGCCGCCGCGAATAACAGTTACAGCTACCGCTTGCATACCTTTATTGTTAGGCGGACTGAAGGCAAACCGCAAGGTAATATCGGAGCGTCCAGTAGGTGTAGAATTCACGTCACCTACCTGCGTGATGTGAAATTCGTAGAGGGCTTTAGTGCTGAAATAATATTGAAAGCGGGCTACAGACCGGGGATTTGAATTCATGGTAAATACTAAATCCCCGTCCGCAGCACCGGAGTTTTGGTCTTTTTCGCGATATACGTACAGGTCAGTTAAATTGACAGCGCGACCTTTGATATCTACTTCGCCGTCGTCGTGGTCAGAAGCGACAATTATCCCGGGAGTTAATAGAGCTATTAGAGCTACTTCAATAGCTAGTATGGTTCGGCGAATTTTTTTTGTGAACTTCACTGTTAGCACCTTTATTTCAATGATATTTTTACACAAATCTATGGTAAACAACCCGCCTTCGCGGGTTTTAGTTTTGTAGCAACAGGTTTTAACCTGTCAACCTGTCGGGCTTTTGCGGTGTTGCTGAGCCTTCTCCTATTGGTAGTATACGAAGATTTGGCAATTTTGGATCTGTGCTGCCAGATTAATTTATGTAAAAAAGTGCGTTATTGAGCATTTACTCGTTCCCGGACTATTCTTGGGAAGGCCTGCTCGGAGACAGAGCCTCCCTCGATCCAGTGGAGCCAGAACATCGCTTATATGGGTTCCCAGAATCTTCTTGGGAGCGAGCTAACAAAGCTTAGGAACGAGTGAATGCCGCTGGTTTGACTGTTCAGGCTCAGCGCATTTCTTCGTTCTGCATAAAGCGGATTGCTTTCGTCTCAAAAAAAATTACTAATTAGGTGTTAAAATTCCAGATAACTTGGGATTTTTACAATTCAAAGCACGACAAAATTAGCCCGAAAAGGCATACTCCAGCTTGTACCCCAGACTTCAAACTTACAATTATGTTCTGTAGTGATATACGCCGAGTTTTTAATTTTGGATCTGTGCAGTCAAAACAAAAATTTTTCGGTACACTGAAATGACAGGCCAGAACTCAGGCGATGAATCGCTGCTTTTAGTGCAGATTGCCCGGAAAGACCAAACGGCATTAGCTAAACTTTACGATCGCTACGGTCGTCCAAGTTACGCTCTCGCTTACAAAATTCTGGGTTCGGTAGAAGAAGCTGAAGAAGTAGTCATCGATGTTTTTTCCCAAATTTGGCAAAAAGCAGCAACTTACGATCCTTCTCGCAGTCGAGCAGATACCTGGTTATTCATGCTTACCCGCAGTCGTTCCCTCGATCGGCTCCGAGCAGTGCAGCGAACAGTCCGAGCTGCTGAAGCTTGTCTGGAAGATGCTAAAGTACCCATCTCTAGCGTTGCAGAACCGATGGAAGATGCAATGTTTCAAGAACGCAGCGAACAAGTCAAAGCAGCTTTAGAAAAACTGCCAAAGGAACAGCAACAGGCGATCGAACTCGCCTACTACCAAGGGCTGACTTGCGCGGCGATCGCGGCTAAAACTGGTATCCCAACAGGTACAATCAAAACTAGAATTCGGTTGGGTATTTCCAAATTGCGTCAAGCTTTGAGCGAACAATTTTAGATCGTCAAACAACACAATTTAAGTTGTTTAACAATCAATCTAAAATTCTGGCATCTCCAATCATCCATCTTGAGTGCGACGGCAGCCGACCAATCTCAAATTTAAAATCATAGGCTGAATTACAATTAATGGCGGAGAACAGATGGAAATGATGCCAGACGAGGAGTATATCATCCTTGCAGCCCTTCAAGCTCTCGATACCCTCGACGAGTCAGAACGTGGCGTATTTGCAGAGAGATTGAAAGAGTTCGCAGAACTTAAAAGCGAATTAGCTGCTTTTGAAGCCGCAATTGCCGCGATCGCCTACACAGCCCCCCCAGTTCCCGTCGCCCCCGACCTCAAAAACCGCCTGTTCCAGCGCATAGCCGAACTGCCGTCAACCTCGTCGGCAGAATCAGTCAATTTAAAGCCAATTGCTACCTCCCCAACAGAGAACAATACTCCATCTTTAATCGTGCGATCGAACGATGTTAAATGGAAATCTTATGAAGTTCCGGGAGTCTCGATCGGCAAGCTTTACATTGACAAAAAAAAGCGCGAAATTACCTGCTTGATGCGACTAGAACCTGGAGTAACATTTCCCCTGCACCGACACGCCGCTTCGGAGGAAGTTTTTGTATTAGAAGGAGACTTAATTGTAGAAGGGGAAATTTGCCATCAAGGCGACTACATTCGCTCGGTTCCGGGTTCCATACATTCCTCCCTCACACAAGGGGGATGTTTGCTGTTAATGAAAACTTCAATAGACAACGAAACGCTCATTTGATATCATGTGCGTTGAATTGCTGACAATATTTTTTTTTAGGTTGGTGGGGGCGGGTTCATGTCTGTTGTTAGTCGGAATTATAGATTGGTGGTGAAACCAGCCTTTACAACTATTGCGGTTAATTCCCCAAACCCGATTTGACCCAAGAACACGGCCTTGCTCCGCATTGATCTCCGGTTAAAAGTTCCCAATATATCACCTAATTTCATGCAAAATTACTCGCGTTTAAGTGCTGTTTTGTCCGCCATTATCATACAATTTGTCCCCAGCGACAAAAGCGCGATCGCCCAAGAACGCGAAGGATGTTTTCTTGTCAATTCAGTGGGAGAAGTAATTAACTTAAACCAGTTGTGCTCGCCACAAGAATTGGACATTAAGCTAACAGGAAATGATGGAAAATTTATAGAAGACTACAAACGCTTAGCAAAAAGCTACTCTCCCGAAGCAACGGACAATTTACTGCAAGCAATCCAAAGAACCCCCGGTCAAAAAATTGCTGCAGCTAAAAGAATGTGTGCGGAAGCAAAATCGGGAGTTTCTCTGCCGGAAGTTAAATTAAGAGCGATCGGGCAAGCTGTCAGTATCGAAAATCCAACTGCCAAAGAAAGTTTTCTTGCCGATGCCGATATTGTTACCACTCTTGCCGCTAACCATTATTGCCCGGAATTAGCGAATAAATAAATCAGTAAATATTGACGAAAAACCACTAATTGATAATTGTGCATATTAGACCTCTTGCAAAAATAATTAGGACGGGCTCTCCGGCCCATCCCACAAGAGTGATTTTTTCTTGTGGGATGGGCCGGAGAACCCGTCCCATTAACTGATGAAAAGGATTTTTGCAAGAGGTCTATTGAAAGTATATAGACGCGATTGTCAAGGAGTGGTGGAGCGATCGCATTCAGTAGACTTGAGTTGCACTCAATCGCTTTCAATCATAGAATGAATCTGCGTCCATCAGTGTTTATCCGCTTGAAATCTGCGGTTAACTGAGCGATGGAATATTTATGCAACTCAAGTCTACTTTGAAAAATCGAGTAAACAAAGTATATGGCATCAATGGTTCCCAGAAGCCGATCGCGCAAAAGAGGCAAATCACGCGATTGAGGAGGCGATCGACAATGATAATTTTTTTTGCAATTTAAAATAGATGAAACATTTAAAATCAAGTTCCGCCGACTTGCGGGATTTATTCAAAGACAGCATTACAGTTAAATATCTGGCGGAACCGCTAAAATCTGTACCCGCTTGCGAAGATGCAGCTAAATTGCGATCGTGGATGGAGGCCCGCGATTTTGACGTGCTGGGGATCGAAGAAAAGGGCACGGTTTGCGGCTATGTAGAACGATCGCACTTAATGACAGGCAAGTGCAGCGACTACCAGCAAATTTTTCACCCCTCACAATTAATCGCCGCCGCCACTCCGCTGATGGAATTGCTGCCGCTGCTGCGAGAAAAACCCAGATTATTTGTCTTGGAAAGTAACAGGATCAACGGTATCGTTACCTGCGGCGATTTGCAAAAAGCACCGGTGCGGATGCTGCTGTTTGGATTGGTGACGCTTCTGGAAATGAATTTATTGCGAATCGTGCGGATTTACTTTCCCCAAGATTCTTGGCAAAAATTGCTTAAGGGCGATCGCATCTTAGCCGCCAAACACCTTTGGGAATCGGGGAGATCGCGAAATGAAGCAATTGACTTAATCGATTACCTGCAATTCTGCGACAAGCGAGATTTAATCCTGACTTCTGCTGAAATAGTCGATCGGCTGGGGCTCAAATCCAAACGCTACGGGGAGCGTTTTTTAAAGTCAGCAGAAGCATTGAGAAACAAATTAGCTCACGCTCAAGATTTAATTAACGGTTCTTCTTGGCCGGAAGTAATTTTTTTAGCTCAGGAAATAGAAGCGCTTTTGCAGCGTTGCGAAGAAATTGAAATGGCCGCCCCTAATGAAGTAGAGAGCATTTAATTCTAGTCTTAGAGATAGTTTTTCTTTCTTGAGTCGCCATTTCAATTGCTTATTTTGATAGAGGAAGGTGGGCCGAAGCGCACCCTACATTTAGTTTTTAATTTTTAGTTTCCTGTTAGTATACTGAGGAACCCAGCCTTGAGCACTGGTGTAATACTGCAAGGCTTTCAAGTACAGCGACGGAGTGAGATAAAACCAATGTTCGGTATTGGCAGGCACTTTAATGTATTCTGCAGCTTGCAGCATTAATTTTACCTGAGAGCCGTTAGAATACACAAACCCAAAAACGCATTCCCCAGCTAAAATGTGAAGAACTTCTGCATCTGTGTGGGTATGAGTGCGATCGCTTTGAGTCATCAGCGCGTAAATCTGCTGCGAACCTGGATGCAGCACTTTTAAGTCGCACCACTGATATCCGCTGACGCGCTTAAACTTTTCAAACTCGCTATTAAATGCTGCGAGAATCTGCTGTTTTTCTGTAACATTGAGAATGTCTTGAACCAGCAATTCTTGAAACGCCGGATTTTCGTTTGTGGGCAGGGAATCGATCTCAATATTTAAAACTGCCAGTTGACTCGCGATCGCCCGGATATCCGTATATGTTCTACCGTCTTCTAGTTGCAGAACAGCCATATTACCACCTAATGTGTTGAGCTTTGAGGGAAATTTAGTTTCCATTTTTAAGCTGCTGTTTTAAGCTTGGGTCAAAAACTAAACTCCTGCTTTTTTCAATAATAGCCGATCGCTAAAATCCTATATCTACCCTCATAATCATCAAAGAATTACCACAGATGAGATGATTTGTTGAGTTATTTAAGTTTTATTTCTAATTCTCAGAGTCTGGCTGGGAATGCAGATCCATAGGCTGTGCCTATTTTTTAGGGTTCAATGTTTAAACGGGCGATCGTTCAGTTGACAGTTGACAGTTGACAGTTGACCGCAAGATAGCGACCTCTACCTGGAAGGAAGAGGATTGGAGTAATGAATAGTCTTCTTTTAATTTCTCCCGCTTATGGGTTCCGGCTTTAAACCAATTTTTTTTGGTAAAACACCGCCTACAGCATGAAAAGACAGAAACACAGCCTCAATCTATAAAATTCCGGTCAGTTTCGCTTACAATACAAGACTAAACCTCAAAATTACGGCGCAGCCTAATTGCTGCTACTTTTATGTCTCTACCTATAGTTGCTATTATTGGACGCCCCAATGTAGGCAAATCGACGATCGTCAACCGTTTAGCCAACAGCCAAGACGCGATCGTCCACGACGAACCAGGAATCACGCGCGATCGCACTTACAGACCAGCATACTGGGGCGATCGGGAATATCAAGTCGTAGATACCGGCGGGCTAGTATTCGACGACGAGACAGAATTTTTGCCTTTAATTCGCGAACAAGCAATGGCCGCCCTCGCAGAAGCCAGCGCAGCCATTTTCGTAGTAGACGGAAAAACCGGACTCACAGGCGGCGACGAATCCATCGCCTCTTGGCTGCGGGTGCAAAAAGTCCCGATCATTCTCGCCGTCAACAAATGCGAATCGGAAAATACAGGACTCACCCAAGCAGCAGACTTTTGGACATTGGGACTGGGAGAACCTTACCCCATTTCCGGGATTCACGGTAACGGCACCGGTGAATTGCTAGACCAATTAATGACTTACCTTCCCACAGAAGTAGAGCCAGAAGTAGATGAAATAAAAGTAGCAATAATCGGTCGTCCCAACGTCGGCAAATCGAGCTTGCTAAACGCATTTCTCGGAGAAAACCGCGCCATAGTCAGCCCAATTTCCGGCACAACCCGCGACGCAATTGACACCATAGTAGAACGCAACGGTCAAACCTACCGCCTGATCGACACAGCCGGAATTCGCAAAAAGAAAAACGTCGAATATGGTGCCGAATTTTTCGGAATCAACCGCGCTTTCAAAGCCATCCGCCGCGCCGATGTCATACTGCTAGTCATTGACGCAATTGACGGCGTTACTGATCAAGATCAAAAATTAGCCGATCGCATCAGCCAAGAAGGTCGAGCCTGCATCATCGTCATCAACAAATGGGATGCCATAGAAAAGGACAACGACACCATCTACGAGTACGAAAAAACAGCAAGAACTAAACTGTATTTCCTCGACTGGGCAGAAATGATCTTTGTCAGCGCCATGAGTGGACAGCGAGTTGAAAAAATCATTGAATTAGTAGACAAAGCCTCCGACGAACACAAGCGTCGCGTCCCCACCGCCGTGATTAACGAAGTCATAGAAGAAGCCACAAGCTGGCACTCAGCCCCAGTTACCCGCCAAGGAAAACAAGGCAAAATCTATTACGGTACTCAAGTGCGATCGCAGCCACCGACGATTGCGCTGTTTGTCAACGATCCCAAACGATTCACTGAAAATTACCGTCGCTACATGGAAAGCCAATTCCGAAAACACCTAGGCTTTACCGGTACACCAATGCGACTACTTTGGAGAGGCAAAAAAGTTCGTGCCACCGAAATTAGCACAACCAACAGAGCACTGCGCGTCAAGTAATTTTAGATTTTAGATTAAAGAAAAAACGCAGTTTAATAATCAAAGCAAATTGCGTTTCTTTCTTTTTTTTTCCTTCTTTCTCTTACTTCGCGTCCTAGTGCTTACGCACCGCTTCGCGTACTGCGTCTTCGCAGTTCAATAAATTAGATCTCTTGTATAAGTCCTTTTTTGATACAGAAACCGCAGATATAAGGCAGATAAACACAGACAAACGCAGATAATTTCAAGATAATTTTGGAATGAATGCAAGAGGTCTATTGATATTATTAAAAATCTCAAATCGACAACATGGATTTACTTCGCTCGCTTCCTATCGGACTCTACCTAGAACAACCAGTAACCTGGCTTCACCGGCTAGACTCTCGCGTAAAACTAGCCTGGTTGATGACATTTCTGATTGCGCCAATACTCGCCAATCCCATCTGGCGGTTGATGCTAGTAGGAATGTTAATCGTACTGACACTAACCGCAGCAATTCCCTTGCGCGTGTGGAAACAGCAAATGGGAATGCTGCTGCTATTCTGTCTATTAGTATTTTGCCTCAGCGCGATCGCCCCCGACGGACTCCCCTCAGAACACCAGCCCCGCATCCCCGCCGACGAATTAACCTTTTCCCAACAGCCCGCAACTCTTCCACCCCGTGAAGAGCCCAAACCCTGGTACAAACCTTTTAACTTAGGCTCAAACTCCCCAATCCCCAATCCCAAAGCCCAAAGCCCAAATCAACTCCCCCAACCCACAAACTACCGTTACGTTGTACTCAAACAAGGCCCGATTAAAATCACCCGCAAATCCCTAGATTTAGCTATCAACGTCAGCACCCTATTTTTTACAGTAATTTACAGCACCAACCTCTATCTCCTTACCACAGCCAGCGAAGAAATCACCAGCGCCATTGAAAACTTAATGCAGCCGCTGCGCCGCTTGAATTGGCCTGTTACCGAAATAGCCTTAACATTAACTTTATCTTTGCGATTCATTCCCCTAGTATTGGAAGAAATACAAAATTTAGTGCGATCAGTCAGAACCCGAGCGATAAACTGGAAAAAACTCGGATTTCGCAGCGCCGCTCAAGTGTGGTTGATGATAGCTGAGCGGCTGTTAGAAAACTTGCTCCTGCGAGCTGAACAAATTGCCAGCGCCATGAAAGTTCGCGGCTTCACCAGTCCCGATCGACACCGTGTAGAATGGCACCAGTTGCAATTGAAAATCCGAGACTGGATCGCCCTCGGCTGCTTGCTCGTCCTCTGGAGCGCCCGCTTGGCTTGGGGTTGGGACAGTTGACGGTTGACAGTTGACGGTTGACAGTTGACAGTTGACAGCTTGCCCGAAGAGCAAGGGAGAAGGGTTGACAGTTGACAGTTGCATAGTACGGAAATCAAACTATTTATGCTTGACGGGTATCGGCCACCTATCAAAGCAAAATTGATACCAGTTTCAAACAAGAATACAACTGTAGGTGGACTCCAAACCCATATCCAGTCAGTCATCCCCAAATCTAAAATCTAAAATCTAAAATCCTATGAGATGCTCCCACGCCTAAGTCCTGCTAAAGTAATGGAGATAAATATTTAGAGAACCAAGACCTTGAACATCTATCTTGGGACAGATATCGTATATGTTCCCCGCATTCAAGCCGCATTAGACCGGTTTGGCGATCGCTTCCTCGAAAAAGTTTACACGCCCGCCGAACAAAGGGATTGCGGGCAACTAAATTCTCAACACAGCAGCATTAAAGGTAAAATGAATCGAGTTTCCTGCAACCAACTAGCGGGGCGCTGGGCAGCAAAAGAAGCCGTTGTCAAAGCTCTAGGCACGGGATGGCGGGGAATACGGTATGCAGATGTGGAAATTCGGCGCTCCCAAAACGGTGCTCCCAATGTGCAACTGCACGGAACCGCAGCAGCACAAGCCTCTGTTTGGGGAAATTGCCAGTGGCAATTGAGCCTCAGCCACGACGGAGACTATTGCACGGCTACGGCGATAGCCCTTTGTACCCCGCCGTCAAACAACGCCGTCGGGCGATTCGCAAGCGAAACTAAAATCTAAAATCTAAATCTTTAATCTAAAATTGATCGATTGTGAGCGTGAATGACT
Organism: Microcoleus sp. N9_A2; assembly: GCF_036701775.1. Classification (NCBI taxonomy): domain Bacteria; kingdom Bacillati; phylum Cyanobacteriota; class Cyanophyceae; order Oscillatoriales; family Microcoleaceae; genus Microcoleus; species Microcoleus sp. N9_A2. The sequence goes on from NZ_JAUBRH010000038.1 coordinate 34,939, forward strand.
ACCGAAACTTACCTGAATCATCCAAACTTTGGCCTCCTCTTCAGGGTATCCCAGGTTGAAGACAGCCAAGAATTATTTACCACCCTATACGCTCAGCGCCTGTTTTTTTTGGTGACAAACGGCCCGGGCGGGCTGAGATTTGAACCAATCAGCCGCTCCGATGCTCGCCTCATGGTCGAAATTCGCCTGCGAACCCTGCGCCGCAGCGGTCAATATCAGGAGTACGACCAATTGCAGACCATTCACCAGCGCACGTTTCAATAACGAAAATCAGTAATTTGTTAATTGGTAACTCTCTTAATTTTCCTTTCCTCCAGTCAAGAGCGTTGAGTACCCATGACCATTGCCTCTCGAATTAACAGCATTCGCCAACTATTGCCCGAATCAGTGCGGTTAATTGCCGTTACCAAACAGGTACCGACTGATGCTATCCGGGAAGCTTATGATGCCGGTATCCGGGATTTTGGCGAGAGTAAGGTTCAAGAGACTGCCGAAAAACAAAGCCAACTGCAAGATTTACCGGATATCAACTGGCACTTGATCGGCCACTTGCAAGCCAACAAAGCCGCCAAAGCCCTAGAGCATTTCCAGTGGATTCACTCTCTCGACAATTTAAAAATCGCTCAGCGACTTTCGCGCTTGGCGGGGGAAATGTCCTGCTCTCCCCAAGTCTGCCTGCAAGTCAAAATGTTGCCAGACCCGGACAAATACGGCTGGAGCGTTCCAGAACTGCTGGCCGACCTTCCAGAACTCAACAAATGTCAGCATATCAAAATTCAAGGTTTGATGACAATTCCTCCGCTGGGATTAGATGACTCGCAAATCCTAGAATTATTTAACAGCACCCGCGAACTTGCACAGAAAATCCAGCAGCAAAATTTGCCCTGCATTCAAATGCAGCAGCTCTCAATGGGGATGTCGGGAGATTATCATTTGGCAATTCAAGCAGGTGCTACTATGGTACGGCTAGGACAAACCTTATTTGGCTCTAGGAGGGGATAAATAATTGAAATCTTCTGATAAAGACAATTTGGGGTAAATATAGAATAGTCAGCCACCCGCGACTAACGCGCAACGCGAGTATAGTCGGGGCAGCAAAGTCGTGAAGGAGCGTGAATCATGAATATTTTTTCTAAACTGCGAGATTTTGTAGGCATCAACAATGAGCCTGAGTACGATGACGTGTACGACGAAACGGAAGGGGAGCGCTATCAGAACTTCTACCAAGCGCCTGAACCCAACGCCGCTGCCGTCGCAGCAGCAGAAGAAGAACGTCGTCAAAATCGTAGAATGCGAGAGCGGTCAGTAGTAGGATCGACAGGTATGGATGTTGTTGCACCAACCGGGGGAGTAGGGTCAGTAATGAATAACGTGATTGGAATGCCTGGAGCTATGAACGGGATTTCGGAAGTTGTAGTAATGGAGCCGCGCACTTTTGAAGAGATGCCGGCAGCAATTCGAGCTCTTAAGGAACGGAAGTCTGTGGTTTTGAACCTGACGGTGATGGACCCAGACCAAGCGCAAAGAGCTGTGGACTTTGTGGCGGGCGGTACTTATGCCCTTGACGGTCATCAAGAGCGAATTGGCGAAAGTATTTTCTTGTTTACGCCTAGCTGCGTACAGGTGAGAACTCAGTCTGGTGTGGTTCACGAAGTGCCTCCTGCTCAAGGACGGCCCCGTGCTGCTGCTCCTGCACCGACAGTCTGGCCGGCAGAACAAGCTCCAATCGCTCAGTAGTTAGTTGACAGTTGACAGTTGACAGTAGACAGTTGACAGTAGTTAGTTGAGAGTTGACAGTTGACAGTTGACAGTTGACAGTAGTTAACAGCTAATAACTGTGGAATAAACACTGCAGATTAATAACATTAGCTAACAATTAAGTAACCAATGACAACTGACAACTGACAACTGACAACTGATAACTGATAACTCAAAAGTGACTAATGACTAACATAAAATTTGGTACGATCGGCGGCGGGGTAATGGGAGAAGCTCTCTTATCCCGCTTAATAGCAGAAAAAGTTTATTTGCCTTCAGAAATATTGGTGAGCGAGCCTGGGGTAAAGCGCCGCGAGTTTTTAACTGAGAAATACGGGATTGGAACAACAGCCAGCAATCTAGAAGTTGCTGTCGCTACAGAAGTGCTGTTTTTGGCGATTAAACCGCAAGTTTTTGATACGGTGGCTTTGGAGTTGGCGGTGGCAGCCGATCGCAAACAGGGAAATAATGGAGAAACGGCTAATTCCCAGCCAGAAGCGCTGGTAGTGTCGATTTTGGCAGGAGTGCCACTCAGCAAGCTCGAACCAGCTTTTCCCGGGCGGGGAGTGCTGCGTGTGATGCCGAATACTCCGGCAACGGTGGGGGCGGGCATGAGCGCGATCGCTCCGGGAAAACTTGTGCAACCGGCTGATTTAGAATTGGTAAAGCGCATCTTTGGGGCTGTGGGAGAAGTGGTAGAAGTGCCTGAGAGTATGCTGGATGCGGTGACAGGGCTTTCTGGTTCCGGGCCTGGTTATGTAGCAATTTTGATCGAGGCCTTGACAGATGGCGGAGTTTGTGCAGGTTTGCCACGGGCGATCGCCTCTCAATTAGCTTTGCAAACTGTATTCGGTACGGCGAAGCTATTGCAAGAAACGGGAATGCACCCAGCAGAATTGAAAGATCGAGTTACAAGTCCCGGCGGCACAACTATTGCGGGTATTGCTAAATTAGAGAGTAACGGCTTTCGTTCGGCGCTGATCGAAGCAGTGAAAGCAGCTTGTTTGCGTTCTCAAGAATTGGGTAAATAACAACAGAGAATTTAAGATGGCTTATAGCGACTTCAAGTTGAAGGAACTTGTCAAGCAATTCGATTTAACTCTCAATGAAAACCAAGATTTATTTGGCGATGCGCCAGAAGTAGAGCCTAGCGAAAATCTTAAATCGTGGTTGCTAGAAAATTCAGGATTAGCAGTAGACATCAATACAGAAAAAGCTCGTTCAGAACTGATTGTCGCACCGATTTTACTTGAAGTTAGGCGGCAAGTAAATTATCAAATTAGTTTATTTTCCGGCTCGGAATTTAATGTAGATCCTGAAAAAGGATTGAACGGAACCTGCGATTTTTTGGTAAGTTTGTCGCCGGAACGCCTATTTATCAGCGCTCCTGTAATTGCCCTTGTAGAAGCTAAAAAAGAAGATATTAAAGCAGGGTTGGGGCAGTGCGGTGCCGAGATGTTAGCTGCTCGGTTATTTAACGAACAGGAAGGAAATAACATTCCAACTATTTATGGAACCGTGACATCGGGTACTGTATGGAGGTTTTTGAAATTAGAGGGCAATCTTATTTAGTAATTGCTCAACTACCCCCCTCCCCTGAAACTGCCTCAAGCGAGACAGTTTCAGATTGTGAATTTTAAGCAAAAAGCTTCTTCTTCAATAAAATCAACGAGAGAATGAGGGTTTCAGCGATCAAAACGGAAAAATGAAATAATTGTGTTCAAACTTTGGAATACTTGCCTACAAAGGGTTTCAGAGATTTTATTTTTGTCCTTAGGGGGGGTGAGCAATTACCTTATTTATATCGATCCGATCGAATATTACCTGAGAGATGTGGGGAAAATTTTAGGTATTTTATTAAGCGCTATTGGGAGAGTGCAAAAATAACCAGAATCTCCTTGATATCGCGGGCGGAATCGCTGGCGAGGCTGTTCCTCCGAACAATTGAATCGATCGTCCGTGATATCGTTTCCGGTAGCATCCGAATCCTATGTTTGATAATTTTAGTGCGAGCGTCCTCGCTCGCGGCGTGGATCGCGAGCGAGGACGCTCGCACTTTATAATTGGGATGCTACCGGATTTGATATGAGTTCACTCGCACTTTAAACGAGCCGCCTCCGCTGTCGGATATTTGACGGGAACAAAAGCGAGACCGAACCGCTCTTTGGGACATTCTACAATATGTACTAAATCGCTGGGAGGATTTTTGCGATCGCCATTTGTCTGCGAGTTAAACTCAATGGTTCCTGTTGCTCCCTCTGCGCTAAAATCAGGAGATGAAAGCATTTGTTGCATTCCTTCGCGGCTGGGTTTTGGCTGCATTTCCAATGCTTTTACGAGCGCGCGAATCGCATCGTAAGCAAAGGCTAGGCGGGTATTTCCCTCTTCTCCCCACAGCGATCGAACCTGTTGGGGAAATTCTTTGTTTGGACTACTTAAGGGATGCCAGCCCACAGAAAAGATGAGTTTTTCCAACAACTTTTGCGGTTGCTGGGAAGCAAATTCCAACATTTGCGGACACATCAGCATCCATGACCCGACAATCCAATTGCGAGAGCCGTTAAGTTTTATTATCTCAAAGGCGTTGTTTAGGGATCTGGTAACATGAAGGTCTGGAACTAACACGATCGCAGTTTCTCCGTTAGCCTGGATTTCCTTTATTGCTCTTTCGGCATTGAAGTCTGTTTTAGATATATCGAAATCGCGAATCCAGACTATTTTTCCTCCTCGGGCATCTCGAAAATATTTTTTGTACTCTTCCACAAAAGATGCGCCGAATGGGCTTTCCTGATTGTATAAAATTGCTACTTGTTTTTGATTTTTTTCTAGGAGGTATTTCGCTAAATCTCTAGCGATTAAACAGGTCGTATATTGAGTGCGAAAGAAATTTTTTTTAGGCTCGTATGTCAGCTCTTCCGTGGCTGCACCCGGAGAAATTAAAACCAGATTATTGTTATGGTAAATATCTACGGCGTGCATCGTCATCTCGCTGCTAGCGTGACCGACAACTGCTAAAATCTCCGGTCGATCAACCAATGAAATTGCTCTTTTTTTTGCCTCTTCTTCATCATTCGAATCGTCAGCAATAATGACTTTAAGTCCTTTGCCGTTAATGGCTGTACTTGGTAAAAAACCCCGACCTGGAAAGTCCCGATCGCTAGCATTAGACAGTCCCAAATTAACTTCTGTTTGCGCTTGAGCCACTCCGCGCAGAAATTCTTTCGCCTGAGAACCAAGCTGAGCAAAACTGTCCGGATTTCTCCGACAAATGGGAAGGGCTACAGCAATTGTGTAATAAGGATCGTTGCCGCTCTCCAGACAAGCATTGTTCGTGTAAATTAAAGTTTCTGGATCTTTGCCGTATTCTTTCTGCCACGATTCTTTGAATAAATTAAAAGCTTTCTCTGAATTTGAAGCTGCAAATTCTTTAACTCCTCTTTGCTTTAACCGAGGACGAGAACTTGTCAGGAGAATTTTTTCTCCGGCGCTTAAACCCTCTGGGAGGACTAAACGAGGGTTTGAGGCCAAAGGTGTCCTGCTGTCACTGGCGATCATCGAATATTCCGCTGCAACTGTGGCAGTCTTAATTGGCAGAATAACTCTCAATTTCCTGCTGCGCTTGCGTGGCGGCTGCTGTACTCTCGACTGCGGTGAGGGAGATTCCGCTAGCGATCGCAAATCCTGCAAAACATCAGCAACAGATTGATAGCGATCGTTAAAGTGGTAGCGCACCATCTTATTTAAAACTTTTTTCAGTTTGTCGCTAATTTGTACTATCGGGCGATCGCCAGTGGAGTAATGCCAGACGAGTTCCCCAGTTTTTTTATGATGCAAAAAGTCTTCAATATCTAACCCCGCGATCGCTTGGATACCGATGATTCCCGCAGCATAGATATCGCTGTTAAACCTTGGCTGATTTTGCCACTGTTCCGCGGGCATATAACCCTCTGTACCAACGGCACGAGTTTGAGTTATTTGACCGTTCTCGATCGCCAAAGTGCCGATCGCTTTTACAGCCCCAAAATCAATCACCGCAATTTTACCGTCAAGCTTGCACCGGATTAAGTTTGACGGTTTCAGATCGCGGTGAATAATCCCTTGAGAGTGGACGAAATCTAAAACTGACAAAATGTCCAGCAATAAATCAATAACTTCTGACTCCTCAAACTGCCTGCCTGAACCGATCTCTTTGTTCAGCGGATTTCCTTCGATGTATTCTTGGATCAAGTAAAATTTTTCATTTTCTTGGAAGCGATCGATTAACGTGGGAATGCGCGCACAATTATCCAGGTGTCTGAGGGTTCTAGCTTCTCTTTCAAATTGCTGTTGTGCTTCCTCCAACAGCCGCCCATCCTTAGATTGAGGCGGCGGAATTTCTTTGACGACACACAGGGGATTTCCGGGGCTGCCTAAAGCGTCGTTAGCCGTATAGGTTTTGGCAAACCCTCCCTGCCCTAATTGACCGATAATTCGGTAGCGATCGCGCAGAATATCCCCTGGATTCAGGCACATAAGTTTTTTACAATCTCTCGACTCGCCACACTCGTTGATATTAATTTTACCATCGGGCGGGGACGGGTTCATCACAAATTTGGGTAGAAACCCCGTCCTTTTAGGACGGCTTTATATTAGAATGTAATTGGTCAACGACCCACCCGAGACGATGGATCAAACAGCCTATACGAGCGAAGTTCAGCCTTGTGCTGGCGGCGAAGCAAAATCGGTAGACCGGGAAAAGAGGATAGGGCAATGGAAGTCTAACCCTAGAATCACAACAGGAGAAGAATTCCGTTTGGTATTCGACACGTAAAAACCGCAGGGCTTGCGGGGTTAGTGCGCGAGAGCGAACATAAGACCAAAACTCTTTGAGGGTGGAGGCAGTTGCGAAGAAGCAGAAACTTAAGTCGCGAGGCTTAAGAATCACCGTACCTTCAGGTCGGTGAGTATGTCAAAGAGATTAACTTACAAGTATGTAACGCCGGCGTATAGCGGCGGTTTCGTTACCGCGCTTTTAGGGCGGCGTTACTGTAAGTTTTGCAAAGCTTGGAGTGCCTCGGTTGCTGACGGGTAACGCAGCGGAAAATGGTAGCGCACCATGTTGTCTAAAAAGCAGGCAAACGGCGAACTAACCTCTGCTTTTTCCCGCCAAATAATATCGCCAGTATCGGGATTGACTTTGAGTTTTTTAGGAGGCAAACCCGTCAGGGCTTGAATTCCCAGCAAACCGACAGCGTAGAGGTCGCTGCACAATTTCGGCGAACCATGTGCTTGTTCCGCCGGCATATAATCTCTGTGAGTTCCGCCCCGCGATTTCGTTTGACCCCGACTATTCTGCGAGAGGTTAATTTCTTTAACTGCCCCGAAATCAATTAACACCATTTTGCCATCAGCAGCCCGCCGAATTAAGTTGTGAGGGTGAACGTCGCGGTGGATGACATCGTGCTGGTGAACGAAGGCGAGAATTTCTAAAATATCTTGCAATAAAGCAGAGACTTCCTGTTCTTGCCATGGTTTACCTTCGCTCAATTCTTGACTCAAAGGTTGCCCTTCGATGAATTGATTTATTAAATAGAAATATCCCTCTTCCTCAAAACGAGCTAACAGTTCCGGTATGCGATCGTGCTTGCCCAACCTTCGCAAAACTCGCGCTTCCCGCTCAAACCGCTGTGTGGTTTCGCTCGACTGACTTTTCAAGCGTTTGACTGCACAAAAAGTGCGATCGGGAACATCTTCATCTTCACCAAGATAGGTATCGCTAAATTCGGTACTCACCAAATGTTCGGTAATTCGGTAACGCATTCGCAGTTTTCTCTCCAGCATCGGATCTGGCGGTACAGGGGGTGGATTTTTTTGTACAGATTCCGACTGCACGCTTTGCTGTGCTACTCTCATCGCGCTGTCCCACAAATTTGCTCTGCGAACTCTTTCTTCTGGCCCAACAATTCCTGCATTCCTCAATACCTCTGTCAGCAATTTCCACAAATGGTAAGCAACATATCGCGCCAAGTAGTGTACTGTATATCCGCGCGCGATCGCATAATTTTCCCGAATTTCTTGGTAAGTGAAACCCTCTAAAGCTCCTTCAATAATTGTCTGCTGCAAGCGGCTCAAATGTTCGCCTCTGTGTTCGCATACCAAATTATCTAGAAGGTGGGCTGCTTCTTGTACACTCACCCGAACGATTGTGGCTGATTCCGCATTCATAAGTTTCACACTCTTCGTTATTTTTACAGAACTTGTGCAGACAGACGCCGAGAAATTTTCACTTCGGTCGATCGCGTATTTAGCCCTAAATGTTGGCAAATCCTGTTCGATGAATCTATGACTATTATGATATTGGCTCTTTTGTCTACCCTTTGCAACATATTTTCACAAATATGACTTTTATGAACTCAAGGTTATGACTTTTATGAACTCAAAGTTATGAATATATGAATTGACTTTGAGAGAGGCTTATTTAATCATGTTGACATCCGAGATTTTACGCGGAAATTTTTTATGGCTTTAAAACCCGATCCGTCAGAACAGCGGCGATTAATTGGCGACAATACATCCGAAGTCGTTACTTTGTCGATCGCAGATGCAACTAATTTTCCTTTGGGAGGTTGGATGCTCGGAGGTGACGATCTAGTCACCGGCTCAACAGCTAATGATTTGATATTTGGCAATGAAGGGGAAGATATTATCAGCGGGGAGTTGGGCAACGATTCTTTATTTGGGGGAAAAGGAATAGATCTACTTGAAGGAAATGAGGGAAATGACTCTCTCAGCGGCGGTCAAGATGCAGATTTGCTTACGGGTGATGCGGGAAACGATATTCTCTTGGGCGGTAGAGGCAATGATTTCTTAGCCAGCGGTAACGGAAATGACACTCTGGTGGGAGGTTTGGGTCGCGACTTTTTAGCCGCCTTGAATGAAAATAATTCAATCAAAATCGGGGGCAGCAACTTGTACGTCCTCCAAGCAGAACCCGGAGTTACAGATGTCAATAATGCCGATGCTATTGCAGGTTTCAGAGTAGGTGCCGATCGAATTGGATTGGCAGGCGGTTTGACTGCTAGCGATGTAGACTTGCAATACGTGACAAACGTGACACTCTTATTGGGGTTTGATGCACCAGAAAGTTTCAATCAAGTTTTCGCGCCAGGTGTATTCGATCCTCAACCGATACAGAGTCAAGGCACTCTAATTAAAGTTAGGAATTCCGGCGACATAGTAGGCTTTGTGGCAAATGTAAGTGTGGCTGAGATTCAAGGGAGTATTATCTCTGCTCAGGGATTCTAAGCTGTAGAATGCGCTGCAAAGCCTCCTCCAAAAGCTTAAATCGAAGATTGGACAGAGAAATGGTAATCTGCAACCAGCGTTACAACAATAATAATTATCAATCGCTAGCTGCTGTTTCCAATTTCTCCCCAATTCTCGGTTCCGTACCATTTAACAGCCGCTGAATGTTGCTGCGGTGCCGCACAATGACAAATACGCCGCCCGCAATGCCAAACAATACATAAGCCAGCGGCTGATGTAAAGCAAACATCAATCCAGCAACGCTAATTGCTCCGATAATCGAGCTTAAAGAAACAATTCGCGACACCGCAAACACGATTCCAAAAATTCCGAAAGTTCCCAAACCAACTGGCCAGTACAAACCGAGCAAAACTCCCAAACTCGTAGCCACAGATTTACCGCCGGTAAACCCCAACCAGATTGATTTGCTGTGGCCCAAAACAGCAGAGAAACCCGCCAAAGTTGCCATCCAAGGGAGGACAGTTGCAGTATTTTCTATACCGGCGGCGGTTGCTAGCTGATGCGTAAAATCGATCGAGTAGATGTAGCGGATTAGGACGATCGCACTTACCCCCTTCAACACGTCAACCAGCAACACCCCCAACCCCGGCCACTTCCCCAAAGTCCTCAATACGTTAGTCGCACCAGTCGAACCCGAACCAACCTCTCGAATATCAATTCCCAGCATCCATTTCCCCAAGGCGTACCCAGTCGGAATCGAACCTAGCAGATAAGCTGCTATTAGCAATGCGCCATTTAAAATTATCCAGCTAGCCATTTTTTTATTTTAGATTTCGTGTATTTGTACAATTTGCAACCTTTCCCCTAGCATAATTAGCAATTAGCAATTAAGTAGGTGGTACAAATAAACATTACATGGGGAGGAGCGGGTTTTGCCTTCATAAAGTGGCTTGTCTCATAGATTATTAGCTAAACCCGCCCCTACAAGATATTGTGTGTTTTTTCCGCCTATCCAATCAGCAATTACTAATTACCAATTACCAATTACCAATTACCAATTATTACCCAATCAAAAATCCTTAGCCGTCGTCAAAGTTTGCGGGTCAGAAGCAAAGGCCAGCCATAGCGGAAATTGCAGGATTGACAAACTAATTAAATCCTCAGTTTCATCAATGACAATTAGCGGCAATTTGCCATCTTTCACCAGTCGATCGGCTTTTTGAGCCAAAGCTTCCGCAGACTCAAACATAATAATCCCCCTTTCCGGGCCAAAATCGCTGCGAGTAATGCCCAAACAGTCTTGCAAGCCCCGGCGCCACTCTCCCAAACGTTCGGGACTGTTGGCGAGCACCAAAGTCCGCACCCGCCCGCCGTAGACGCTTCTGAGCACAGAAATAATTGTCGAAGTAATCAAGATATTTTGCAAGCGCGAACCCATAGTCCGCAAAGCGCCCCTTCCTCCTTGAGTGAAAAACCAGTTAGAAACTCGTTCCGCGTGGATGGGTTCAAAAGTGCGGCGCAGTTGCCAAGGCGGGCCGTAGTAGTCGGGGAGAGTGCGATATTGGTCGAGGGTGCGGCGAATTTGTTTGGCTTGCTCTTGAAATCCTTGTTCGGCAAATCTGGGATTTACTGTTGCTGAGGATTGAGACTCCTCAGCAGGAATTTGCTTGGGTGTCTCTTGCACCGGTGGCGTCAAATCTAAGATTTCCGCAGTGGCGGCCAAATCCTGCAAACTGCCTACTAGATAGTCTTTGAAACCCTGAACTCGAATTGCTAAATCTTGGGAAACCCCGGCAAAAGTGGTTCGCATTTCCTTTTGAATTCGATCGCGCCGGCGTTCGAGTTTTTCTACTTCGATTTGCAGCGCTTGTTTGCGCTGATCTAATTGAATCAAGCCGTCTTGTACCAAACGCCCGATCGATGCTTGAGCGGAACCCAACGCTTCTATAGCATTAGCTTTGTCGGCTTCCAAGGCGGAAATTTTTTCTGTCAAAGCTTGTTCTTGCTGCTGCAATTCTTTGACTCTCAGGGCCAACTGTTCGGTAACATTTTCTGGGATGTGCGTTACCGTTTCTGCGGTTGCTGTTGGCTGGGAGTCTATTGGAAGCGAACTTTGAGCGATCGGACTTTCTGATTCGCCATCGTCGGTGTTGGCCGGAATTTGGGCTGCGGCGCCTGCTTCGTCCACGAATTGGGCGATTTCGGCATCTTCCTCGCCCAGCGGCGGGTCTGTTTCTGGCGGGAGTTGGGCTGGCAGTTCATTTTGGTCGAGCCACAAATCCTCTGTTTGAGATAGAAGTTGGTACTCCCTCTCATTCACGGGTAAATCGACTTCGCCGTCACCGCTTGGGGCGGCTGGTTGTGGTTGCGGTTCTTGGGTTGGAGATTCGTCTGAATTCATGGGAAATTTGGTTCGGCGTAGGGCACGGAAAAGTTAAAAATTAAAAATTAACAACTTTTTTAGTCTTGACGGGGACAGCGCTGTTCTAAGCAGGTCTGTAGCATTTTACGATCGAACAGAACCGGCAGAAAGTGAATGCTGTTAATTTCTTTGAAATAGAACAAAATCGGCACAGCGGGCCAAAATATCCGCCAATTTTGCCATTCTCGGTAAGGAAAGCGGCGGATTAAGTTGGACGATCGATAAATGTCCAAATCTGTTGGGGTAAATTGCAGCCGGATGGTGGCGGCTTGGTACATCAGAAACAAGCCGAACACAGAAAGTGGCAAACTCACCCACTTCTGCACGAACAGCAGCGGTACGGCCGCCAGTACCAAAACTAGGGGAATCGCATAACTGGGAGCGAGTTCGATCGTACTTGTGGGCGCAGTCGAAGAGGCAGTTGTATTCACGGGTTTAAATCAGAGGGTAGTAAACGAATGTTGCCAATTATTCATATTTTATCTTTTTCCTAGCTTACAAGCCTTTGAGTACGCTAGAGCCCGTCCCCTGAAACATCACCCAAGTCATGAAAAAGTTCACAATAAAAATAGCCAGTAAAGCCGTCACCACGGCCGTAGTAGTCGATTGACCGACGCCTTTTGCCCCGCCGGTGGTGGTCAAACCCCAGCTAGTGCCGATTACAGCAATCAAACCACCGAATACAAAAGCCTTAATTGCCGCGCTGCAAATATCCCACAGACTCAGGAAATTGCGGACTGATTCTAAAAACACGCTTTGAGAGATGCCGTACATCGTGGTAGCAATCAGCAGTCCGCCCATGATGCCGGTGACGAGACACATGATCGTTAAAATTGGCAGCATCAAGCAGCAAGCCAGGACGCGGGGAATTACTAAGTAGTCGATCGGGTCTGTTCTGAGCATCAGCAGGGCATCTATCTGCTCTGTGACTTGCATCGTGCCGATTTCCGCTGCAAAAGCCGAACCTACCCGTCCCGTCACGATGACGGCTGTTAAGACGGGGCCGAGCTCGCGAGTCAAAGACAAAGCCAAAACGCCACCGACGACATTGCCGGCCCCGAGGTTAATAAATTCCCTCGCTACCTGAATAGTAAATACCATGCCCACAAAACCCGCAGTCAGCAAAGCAATCAGCAGAGATTCCGGGCCGACTGCGGCCATTTGGTCGAGGGTGTTACGGCGGTGAATTTTGCCCTTCAGCAAGTGCAGCATGACTTGGCCGCCCAATAAAATTGCTGCCAGCAACCGCTGACTCCACAAACTTAAGCTCGAAGATGTAGTGGTACTCAAGGGGATTTCAAGTGTAGAACAACTGCCAAAAATGAAATCTATCTACAAATCTTAAACAACTTTCTTCTCTAAGATTTAAGATTTCTGACAGAACCGGCCACTGAGGGCGATCGCTGCCTATCGTAGAAAAGGACAAGTTTTGTTTGCTTGTACCTTTCGGCAGTTTAGCTGAATTTACTGACTCTTATGAGCATTTTTCCCAATTTTCTTCGCTCTGTACTGCTGACCAGCCTGTTGAGCTTTGTCGCCCCCTTATTGTTAATCGGCGCGGGATTGACTAGCTTTTCGCTGATCGGCTTCGTGCCTGCTCTCCAAGGAGTTGGTCGTTCTGGAGAAGACCTGATTTTGCAGTTCTTAGCTACTTTCGGCAGCGGCTGTCCCCTCCAGGGCTTTTTCGTCATTGGTCTAACTTTTGGTTTGGTGGGTGCTTTGTTTGATACCTACGCTTCTTTTGGGCACTCACGATGGAGTTAACCAACCTGCGATTTTAGATTTTAGATGGGAATTGCGCGATCGAATCTAAAATCTAAAATTGCTAGGTTCGGGTTGGATCGGATACCCGCACCTAGGATGATTTTACAATACCGATCGCGAATGTTCGGAAATGCGATCGGTCTTTTTGCGGAAAACCGAATCCCCCAGTTTCGGGAGCTGGAATATATTAAATACAGGTTGAGTCAAGTGTTTCTCAACTCCTAAAAACTTCAGATAGTCGAGGTATTAGTTATGGCACTTATTCGTTGGGAACCTTTGCGGGAAATGGACTCCTTGCAGCGAGAAATGAATCGGTTGTTTGATAGCTTGACTCCGGCAACCGATCGCACATCTAACGGTGTTGCTTTTGTACCCGCCGCCGAACTCGATGAAACTCCCGAAGCCATCCACCTTAAATTAGAAGTTCCGGGCATGGAAGCTCAGGATTTGGACGTGCAAGTCACAGCAGAAGCGGTTGCTATCAGCGGCGAACGCCGTCAGGAAACTAAGACTGAAGACAAAGGCATGACTCGCTCTGAGTTCCGCTACGGTTCGTTCCGCCGGGTGATTCCTCTACCCACGCGCGTTCAAAATGACAGCGTAGAAGCTGAGTACAAAAATGGAGTTTTGCACCTGAATTTGCCCAAAGCGGAAGCAGAAAAGAACCGCGTGGTGAAAGTGCAACTCGGCTAATAAATAATTGTTGGCTAATTGCTGATAGATAGGGCGTGCGGTGCGCGCCCTATTTGTTTTGGGAATTGGGAATTGGGAATTGGGAATTGGGAATTGGGCATTGGGAATTCGGCCTTGCGAGTTTGAGGAATCATTCTTCCCTCTTCCTTCTTCCTTCTTCCTTCCATCCGTTACATCGGTTACATCCGTTACACTCATCCATTGTCGAACTTCCTTTTTCCCATTTTCCAACTGTGCTAAACTCTAATCAGCAATGCTTGATGAGGAGACTTGTGTGCCCAGTCAGGGAGTTGGAGGAAATGGGATTGCATCGGAATTTGGAGACTTAACCGGGATGACTCGCCAAGAAGTCGATGACTTTTTGCGCGGACTGGGTGCAGAAATCAGAACTACTAGAGATGGTTATGTTGCATATAAATTTTTTGATAAGTCAACAGTAATGATCCGTCCTAACGGTGAAGTGATTAGAACCCCTGCACCGAAATATGACTCAGATGGAAGAAATATCAACAAAGGTTTGCGTCTCGATATAGATGGTAATTTATTGCGGAGGAGAGACAAATTTGGTAATTTAATTCCAGGTACTCACAATACGGGAGAAAAATTAAATGAGTGATTGGAAGGATGACTATAACTTGCTTGGCTTGGGTGGCTTTACATCTTTAATCACAAAAGTCAACGTATCTTTCTGGGGAAACGAAGTATTAATTGAATGCGTCTACAATCCAGAAGAAAGATTGCCTTATATGCTGGCATTCAAAGACTGTCGCGATATCAGTTGGACTGTACACGATGAAGAGGCAGTTGGCGAACCTGAATCTGAATTTTTCGGAATTACTTTGGGCGAGCCGGAACACCGCAAGCCTGCAGTGATTACTACAGACATTTTTGAGATTTCAATTTTGTACGGCAGTTTTAGCATTCAAAAGGGAGAAAAACTAAATTCTGAAGATTTAGAGACAGAGGTTTTGGTATCACAAGCGCAAGCAGTAGCTTAGTAATTTCGATTTGAGCTGTGAAATTTTAGATAAAAGACTTGGGAATGAGTTAAGAAACCGAGGTTTTGGTATCACAAGCGTATTGCGTAGCTACTTGCACAAGGTAATGTGCTAAATTAGAAACGGCAAGGGTTGATGAGGAGACTTGAGTGCCGAGTCAGGGAGTTGGAGGCAATGGAATTGCATCGGAATTTGGAGACTTAAGCGGGATGACTAGCCAAGAAGTCGATGACTTTTTGCGCGGGCTGGGTGCAGAAATCAGAACTACTGAAGGGGGTTATCTTGAATACGAATTTGCCGATCGTTCGCGAGTCAATATTCGTACTGATGGTGAAGTTATACGCACCCCCAGCTCCCAGATACGGTTCAGATGGCCGAAGAATAAACAAAGGTTTGCGTCTTGACAAAGACGGCAGCTTGGTCAAAACACGCGATGAATTTGGCAACCCAATTCTGGGTACACACAATACTGGAGAAAAAGTGAGGAATTAGTATGCCGGATGACTACAACTTGCTTAATTTAGGGGGACTGACATCCCTCGTAACGAATGTTAATGTCTGTTTGTGGGGAAATGAAATTTTATTTGAATGTATTTACGATCCTACAGGGGATCGCTTGCCTTATACCATAGTATTTCATGACTGCCGAGATATCAGTTGGGAGGTGTTCCATCCTGAAGATGTACAAGAGCCTGAAGCTGATTTAATAGGCATTCATTTGGGTGAGGACGCGCACCGGACAGCGGCTTTAATTCATACAGATATTTTTGAAATTTCAATTTTGTACGGCAGTTTTAGCATTCACAAAGGAGATAATTTTAATTCACCAAGAGCCGATTTAGAAACAGAGGTTTTGGCCTCGGGTACGCCAGCAGTATTGTACAAATAACCAATAATATGGTTTCCGGTGGCATCGGAATGATTTAACCGCAGAGAACGCAGAGAACACAGAGGGAGATAAGAGAGATGAATAATTCCGATGCTAACAGATTTGATATAACCAGTAACCAAATCAGTTTACGATACTTAATATAACTTTTTTTGCCAAATGAGGTAACACAAAATGCCTGATATTGTTGATATTGCCGTAGGTGCGGGTTCGTTCCAAACCCTGGTAACGGCGGTGCAAGTAGCTAATTTAGTAGATGCGCTCAAAAGTCCGGGCCCTTTCACTGTCTTTGCACCCACTGACGATGCTTTTGCGAAATTGCCACCGGGAACTATCACAACCCTAGTGCAGAACGTTCCCCAACTGACCAGGATTTTGATGTTTCACGTCGTCTCCGGCAAGTTTATGAAGGCTGATTTGGCAAAACTCGGTTTTGTTACTTCCTTGGAAGGTTCGCCGATTAAAATTGATTGTTCTGACGGTTTTGAGGTGAAAAATGCTACAGTTGTCGCTGCGGATATCGAAGCTGACAACGGCGTGATCCATGTGATCGATAACGTGATTTTAATGGGATAATTTCGCCGTCTAATCTCGCTGCGGGAGCAAACCAGGTGCCTTGCGGTGCCGCTTTGCTCCCGATCGCACGCTTTTTTTTATCGGTTGAAAGTAATATAAATATAAAAAAGTTGTTTTTTCGGCGGATGTATTTTAAGATGATTGTTTGAAAAAGTTTAAAAATCAATAATTATAATATAAGCAAACCAGTTTGGTGAGCACTATGCAAATCCTAGCCGCCAGCCTCAAAGCAAAAGTCCGCCAGCGTACCTTGGAAGTGCAAGTTCTCAACGAACTTACTGCAAAAGTTCAAGCCGCTCTCAGTGCTGATGAAATTTGGTCTGCGTGTCTGGCACATCTCGATCGCCTGATTCCTGGAGAGGCGATCGCCATTTTGACGCTACCGGACGATCAAATATACCTGGAACACTTACAGCCGTTACGTCCTAGCACCAAAGCCGAAATGGAAGGGCGCTTGCAAGCTGCTCGCGCTGAATGGCTTGCTGGCAATCGGGACTGGGCGCACAACATCACTCCGCCACCAATTGCTCAGTTTCAGTCGGTGTTGATGGCACCAGCCAACCTGGATGAAAGTGAAGAATTGTTGGGAGTATTTTTCATTGGTGCAGAGCAGGCAACTGCTTTTAATTTGGAACACCTTTGTTTGCTCCACACTGTAGCTCAAATTTGTGCAAAACAGCTAATAACTTTAGCACGTCAAACGACCAGTGTCAAAGATAAACTTCTAAATAATTTGGCTCTGGATTCGGCAAGTCAAGAACTATTGTTGCGGGCTGTAATGGACGATGCCCCGGACAGAGTTTTTGCGAAAGATAGAAACTTTAGATACATTTTTGTAAATCAAAGTTTTGCTGAATATGTGGGTAAAAATTTTGAGGAAATTATCGGCAAAGATGATATTGAATTAGGGTTTTCAGCCGAATTAGTATTTGGCGATCGCAACGGCCTTCTTAGGGGCATCCGCGAGGAAGATCGAGCTGTGCTGGCTGGGGAGAGGGTTCGCAATCCCTACCAGGCGCTCCTCTTTGAAGGTGGCAAACAGCACATCTTTGACACGCAAAAAGTGCCACTGTGCGATGCAGAGGGTAATATATTTGGGGTTTTGGGCTTTTCTAGAGAGATTGGTCAATTGCAGGCCACAGATGAAGCCAGGAATCAAAGCCAAGCCAAACTGCAAAAAATTACTGCTAGCGTACCCGGTACGGTATATCAAATTGACTTGAATCCAGACGGCTCAATGGCCTTCTCGTTTGTGAGCGCGGGCTGCCGAGAATTGTATGAAATAGAACCAGAGGCTGCTCAGCAGGATTTTAATGTAATTGTTGACATGATTCATCCCGAAGATCGAGATGATTTTCTCAACTCGGTGACGCTTTCTGCTGAAAATTTGCAGCCTTGGCGGTGGGAAGGAAAAATTGTCACTCCGTCAGGAAAACTTAAATGGGTGCAAGGAGCTTCCCAGCCAGAATTTCAAGCATCGGGGGAGATAGTTTACTATGGCTTGTTCACGGATATTAGCGCCCGGAAACAAGCTGAACAGAAGCTGCAACTTTATCAACAAATCTTTTTGAAATCCAACGATGCGATCGCGATCTTAGACCCCCAAGGCTATTACTTAGAAACAAATCAAGCTCACACGGCTTTGCTGGGTAACAGCGCGTCAAAATTGTGGGGAAAAACACCTGCAACTCACATGGGAGAACAGGCATTTATGTCTGTGCTGCAAAGCTTGGCAGAAACAGGGAGTTACCGAGGCGAAATGACCTGTATTAAGGCTGTGCAAGAAGGAACAGTTGAGGTGGAGGTTTCGGCTTTTGCGGTTATCAATGATGCTGGGGATGTAGTTTGTTACGTAAGTGTCAAAAGAGACATCACCGAACGCAAGCGAGCTGAGGAAAAACTAAAACTTTACCGAGAAATATTTTTAAACTCCAATGATGCGATCGTCATTATCGATGCTGATGGGTTTTTCCTCGAACAAAATCTTGCTCACCAAACGCTTTTAGAATACACAGACGCGGAATTAGAAGCTGAAGCGTCGCCGCTGGTTGCGGGGGAGCGCTTTTCGGCAATTGCCCAAAGTTTAGCGAAAACTGGAAGTTTTCGGGGCGAAATTACTAACTGCACTAAAAAAGGCCAGACGCTGGCGATCGACGTTGCCGCATACTCTGTGATTAACAACGCCGACGATGTAATTTGTCATGTCTGCGTCAAGCGCGACATTACCGAACGCAAAAAAGGAGAAGAAGAACGGCAAAAATTTGTGTCGCTGATTGAAAACAGCAGCGATTTTATCGGTATGGCTACCCTGAAAGGCAAAACGCTGTTTGTCAACGAAGCCGGACGAAAACTGGTGGGTGTAGAGAATCTTTCGGCAGTGCTTTATACGGAGATCTGGGATTATATTGGGCCTTATTTTCAACAGAAATTCAGTCAAGAGATTTTACCAACAATTATCAGTAATGGCCAGTGGCAAGGCGAAGGTCAAATGCACCACTTGCACAGCGGAAAACCCATTGATGTTGTGATGAATGCTTTTCTGGTCAAGCACCCTCAAACCACCGAACCGCTGTGCTTTGCTGCGGTAATTCGCGATGTCACCGAACGCAAGCAAGCTGAGAGAATGCTGCGGGAACAAGCAGAACAAGAACGCCTGGTTTCGGCGATCGCCCAGCGAGTCCGGCAGTCTCTCAACCTCACTCAAACTCTGAGCACTGCTGTACATGAAGTGCGGCAGTTGCTGGCAACTGACCGCACGGTAATTTATCGTTTTGATTCCGAGGAAACAGCGATTGTGGTTGTGGAATCGGTAGGGGATGATTGGATGCCCCTGCTGGGCAGAAAAGTTCAAAGAACATCCTTTGGGGAAAGTTATGTATGGCTGTACAGTGCAGAAACAATTCAAGCAATGGCAGATATTTATACGGCTAATTTGAGCGAGGAACACCGAGATTTACTTGCTAGTTTGCAGGTAAGAGCTAATGTAGTTGTACCAATTTTTATAGGCGATGAAAGTCAAGGTTTGGCAACAGAATACTCGCCGGAAACTCGAATTGAACTGCCGGGAAGGAGTTTGGAAACGAGTCAACATCGGTTGTGGGGATTGCTGATTGCCCATCAGTGCAGATCTCCGCGCGTTTGGACTGATTCTGAGGTGGATTTGCTGGGAAGGTTGAGCGTGCAGTTGGCGATCGCCATTCAGCAATCTACTCTTTTTGAACAAGCGCAGCAGGCCCGAGAAGCAGCCCTAGAAGCGTCTCGAATGAAGTCGTTATTTTTAGCAAATATGAGTCACGAAATTCGTACTCCGATGAATGGAGTGATGGGGATGACTGATTTGCTGCTGAAAACGAATCTTACTCCCGAACAGATCGACTTTGTGCAGACGCTGAAACTCAGCGGCCAAAATTTGCTGTCCATCATTAACGATATTCTGGATCTCTCCAAACTGGAAGCAGGAGAAATGCGCTTAGAAATACTAGAATTTAACCTCAGTATCTGTATGAATGAAGTGCTGGATTTGTTGGCAACTCCCGCAGAAGAAAAAGGTATAGAAGTGGTGGCACTGATTGACAGCGACGTGCCGCTGCAAATTAAAGGTGATGCAGCGCGGTTGCGGCAAATACTCACTAATTTGATCAACAATGCTATTAAGTTTACAGAATCAGGAGAAGTGGTAATTGAGGTTGCTAATGCTAGTAATCCTGGGTTATTGGCAGCCAGCGATAATCAGAAAATTTTAGAGAGTATCGAACCGTTAAAAATAGAAAATAATGACTCCATGCTCCTGCTGTTTAAAGTCACAGATACAGGAATTGGGATTGCTCCCGAAGATAAAAAAAAGCTGTTTCAATCTTTTACTCAAGTTGATGCCTCTACGACCAGAAAATATGGTGGCACAGGTTTGGGGCTGGCTATTTCTAAGGAGTTGGTGGAGTTAATGGGTGGCCAAATAGGTGTGGAAAGTACCCCTGGCCAAGGCTCGACTTTTTGGTTTACTGTGCCGACAGTTAAGGAAAATTTAACTGCTGTCGGGACAGCGTGCGAAGTGAATTTAGAAACGGTGCTGGCGGGGCGAAAAATGTTAGTTGCCAGCGACAAGCCGACAGTGCGAAAAGTGCTAGTGAGAATGGCTGTTTTGTGGGGAATGGAGGTTGAGGAGGTTGAGAACGGTTGGATGACGATCGCATCTCTGTACAAAGCTGTCAGCCTTAATTCCCCTTACGATATCGTTTTGGTTGATATTCAGTTGCCGGAAATGGTGGCGGGAACTCTCGAACGCTTGAGGATTTCTGAGCCGGCAATGCAGCAGACAAAGTGGGTGGTGCTGACTTCAATGACTCAGCTTGCAGAGGCGAAACGCTTGGTAGATAGCGGTTTTAGCGGGTATTTAACTAAACCTGTTAAAGCTCACCGACTATTTGATTGCTTGGCGAATGCGATCGCCCCGATGACGCTGATTGATGAGCCGCTGGCAAATTCAACTTCCAATCGAGCCTCAGCTATTGACAACCGGGAGTTAGCAAGTTTAAAGATTTTGTTAGTTGAAGATACTCCCATCAATCAAAAAGTTGGTATCAATCAACTCAGAGTTTTGGGATGCACCGCAGATGTGGCCAATAACGGCGCAGAGGCGCTATCTATGGTTGCTCTGAAAAAGTATGACATTGTGTTGATGGACTGTCAGATGCCGATTTTGGACGGTTACGAAGCAACGCTGGAATTGCGCCGCCGGGAAGCGGCAGATGTTGCTGCTGGCAAGATGGAGCCACATCAAAAGACGGTGGTGATTGCGATGACGGCGAATGCTTTGAAGGGCGATCGGGAAAAGTGTCTGGCGGCGGGCATGGACGATTATATTAGCAAACCTATTGCGATTGAAAAGTTAAAATCGGTACTAGCAAATTGGTCGGCTAAGCTAAAAATTGAAACTCCCAAGTTTAATGGCGAGGAACTTCAAAATTCTGAGCCAGATATCGAATCGGTAGTCGATATGGCACGTTTGCACGAAATTGCGGGCGCTGATGTAGAGTTTGAGCGGGAAATACTGCAAGCTTTTGTGGTGGATACTGCTAGTTATTTAGAAGCTGCTAAGGAGGCTATCGCCTCGGGAGATATGGAGACACTGGCCCGCCACGCTCATCAAATTAAAGGTGTCAGCGCTACGGCGGCGGTGCGGTTAATGCCCGATATGGCAGATCAGCTTCAAAGTCTGGCCGAATCAAATGATTTGGAGGGGGCTACAAAAATCATCGCTGAATTAGAAATAATTCTGGCGGGGGTTCAAAAGTTCGTGGCTACTCAGTAAGCTGGAGGCATACTAAGTGCAGCCAAATTAAATAATAGAGTTTTAAATGTTCACCGCGCCCAAAATAAAATACTTGGCGGGCTGCGAGTGCTATTTTGCTTTGTCTGGTGTTCGGAGAAAATATTCATACCCCCTATCACTCCTCAAAACATGGCCGCCTACATCAACCTGTCCACTTTTGGCAAAACAACGGCATTCGCGATCGCGCTCCTAACTTGTCATAGCTGTTTAGTCGTTCCCGTTTCAGTCCCACTCCCAGTTCCAGTAACTTCGGACAAAGAAGCTGAAACCACTCAGCTTGAGCCAGGTCTGGAAAAAACTTGCTACGCAGATGCGCTAACCGAAAGCGAAGGGCGAAAAATCACCGAAAGTTCTGATAGTCTGGAGGCCTCAGCAGACAAATTAGCAGCAGCGGGAAAACACAAGGAAGCCATTCAGAAGTACAACGAAGCGGGAGCCGCTGCGTTAAACGAAGCGATTGCAGATGGTCGCGCAGAGGAAATGGACGTAGACAGTTTGCTTTACAGCAAGGATGAGATTGAGGATTTTCGAGAGAAGCATCGTCCACTAATTCAAAAATCGGCAGAATCTAACTTTAAAATTGGCCAGAGTTACGCACAGCTAGGACAACTGGAATCTGCAATTGACTGTTTTAACGGAACCTTAAAAGTCGGCATACTCCCACCCAATGATGCGATCGCCTATCTAAATCGCGGTGATGCCCATGAAAGGATGGGAGTCACTGATAAAGCTAAGGCAGACTTTCAGCAGGCAGCTAATCTTTTCAAAAAACACAAATTGCCGTCTTACGAGAAGCTTGCTCAGAAGCGACTGCAGGCTGCTACCAAAAAATAGGAACCGCTACAGCTCGGTCAGGATATGAGACTTTTCCGACCTAGGATCGGCAGCATCGCCGAAATTTCCCCCAGTAAGAACCCAAAAACCCGAACTCCCACATAGGCTATCCGGGCTTTTCCCTTTAATTTTGTTTCCCCAACAAATGAGGATGCCAGTAAGCAACGTCGCTTCTTTTGGCAAGGAAAGTTTCTTACCAGCCAATATCCCCAACAAATGAGGATGCCAGTAAGCAACGTCGCTTCTTTTGGCAAGGAGAGCTTTCATTTAATTAGTGTTCCCAATGAGTAGGAACTTCTCCATAATACCCAAGACAACACAAGAGGTCTAGAGGCTATTTGCGAGACTTGAACTTTTCCGCTCTTGGGATTGAAACCTAGAACATCACGCCATGACTACTTCTGACTACCAAATGAGGTCAAGTTGAAGCTTCAGTTAGAACAGCAAAAGTCTCGCGCTATAACGCTTTAGCCAGGGTTTACTAATTTAGTAATACCAGCTAAAACTAACTAAATAGTTAAACTATTCTAGCCGTATTTGTGCTGGAGTTATTTGCTGCTATGTTCGAGAGCGAGAAGAGGACAGGGGTAGAGGATTTGACGAGTGGGGAATACGGCATTGAAATATACAATTTAAATGCGCCACAGCTTAATTAATTTTCTTGTGAACCGGGCTATCGGGCCCGATCGCGGACGGCTCTTGGCAGCCCCCACGAGGGAGCGCGTGTAAAGATTTTTAATCTTTTATCAAGATATTTATCTCAATGTGAAGGAATTCGGAACTCTTATAACATCTTGTGTGTTGTAGCTTGTGACACTACTGTATTAAGTTATTGTGGTCAAATATAAAATAATCATTAAGCCGATGGCTCTGAGGGTGCTT
The DNA here is from genome assembly GCF_036701775.1 of Microcoleus sp. N9_A2. NCBI lineage: Bacteria > Bacillati > Cyanobacteriota > Cyanophyceae > Oscillatoriales > Microcoleaceae > Microcoleus > Microcoleus sp. N9_A2. The sequence continues at coordinate 58,329 of NZ_JAUBRH010000038.1, forward strand.
TTCGTCGATCGGCTTGAGACACCAAGACCCGCTTTTCGCTATCCCCGCCCATTAAGTGCGTATTTACGCTCAACGAGGTTTTATGACTCCAGTCATGTTACGCCAACTCTGGTCATTAATTGAGACCACCCAAGCTACTCTGTTAGTGAATTTGGACGATGCCACCCTGGTACAGTGGCTGCTCAAGCAGTTGAAGATGAACTCTGCGCTTAATGGCAAAGAAGCAGATTTGTTGGACGAATACATCCAGTCTCGGCTTTCCCTAATCCGCGATTTAGCTGAGCAGCGCCTAGCACCAGAGCGGTTCTGAGCCGATTAAATCAAAATTCCATAAATATTGCAGGAAAGGACGATCGCCCGCAGCGGGCAAAAAAATAACAGGCTGGTAGCGAGTACACTTGTCTGGGTGCAGAACTGGGTGCAGAACGGCTAAGCCAGAAGCCGTCGGCTCTTGTACATCGCCGATCGCAACAGTTCTCGACAGCTACAAGGTAGGATTGTCAGGAAAGCGTTCTACTAAAATCTATGCGTAAATGGGGATTTCTGCTACTAGCAAGTGTGTTATTTGTGACACCGCTGGCGTCTTGTCGGGATCGATCGGCACAAACCGGACAAACAACAGCAACAACTACTGCAGGCGGCAACTCGCAACAAGGTTCCAGCCGGATAGATACAATTGTCAGCCGCGGCAAACTGATTTGTGGCGTCAGTGGCGAACTGCCGGGTTTTAGCTTTGTAGACGAAACAGGCAAATATTCGGGACTAGATGTGGATGTGTGCAGGGCTGTGGCGGCGGCAATATTTGACGATCCCGAAAAAGTCGAGTACCGAAAGCTCAACGCTAAAGATAGATTTACAGTTTTGCAGGCGGGAGAAATCGACATTCTCAGCCGAAATACCACATATACGGCGAGTCGCGACAGCACTACCGGACTGGAATTTGCCCCGGTGATCTTTTATGACTCTCAAAGCATCATGGTCAAAAAAGACAGCGGCATCAAAAGTTTAAAAGATTTTGCGGGCAAATCTATCTGCGTGCAGACAGGTACGAGCACCGAACAAAATTTGTCCGACCAAATGCGAAAATTAGGAGTTAAATACACTCCTGTGGTGTTTGAAGATGTGAATTCTACCTTTGCTACCTATCAAGAAGGTCGCTGTCAAGGTGTTACAGCAGATCGATCGCAGCTAGTCTCGAAGCGGACAACTCTACCGAATTCCGAGAATAATGTTGTTTTGCCGATCGTGATGTCAAAAGAACCGTTAGCCCCAGCGGTAAAAAGTGGCGATCCTAAATGGTCGGACGCGGTGAGATGGGTTATTTTCGCGGCGATTGAAGCTGAGGATTTGGGAATTAATTCGGGAAATGTAGACAAAATTGTTGCAAGCACTACAGACCCGAACGTCAAACGTTTGCTAGGAACAGAAGGAGATTTAGGTAAAGGTTTGGGACTCCCGAATGACTACGCCGTCCGCGTTGTGAAGAAAGTTGGGAATTACGGAGAAATGTACGATCGCAACCTCGGCCCCAAAAGTACACTTAAGTTAGAACGGGGTCAAAACAGACTCTGGAAAGATGGCGGTTTGCTTTACTCGCCGCCGTTCCGTTAGTAAAGCTATGTAGGGTGCGTGACGGTGAAAATCCCGATCGCCAATCGAGTAACTATAGCAATCCTAAATCATTTGCATAATTATTGTAGGGGCAATCCCCCCGTGGTTGCCCGATAGATAGGGGGTAGGCACGGGGGCACTACCCCTACAAATTTATCAGAATCATTTAGGATTGCTATATCAAGTCATATCAAATCCGGTAGCATCGGAATTATTCATCTCTGTATTCTCTCCCTCTGCGTTCTCTGCGCCCTCTGTGGTTAAATCATTCCGATGCAACCGGAAACGATATCACGCACCAAAGCTCAATCTCGCCTGGATTTGCCAGCAGATTTATCAAATATAATTTAAGTTATGAATCCAGAACCTCAACCGGGCAAATCGCATAAATTGCCCAAATTTAAAGATATATCAAAACTGCTGCGGGACGATCGCTTCTGGAAAATTGCCGGACAGGCGATCGCCCTAATTTTAGTAATAGTTGTTATCGCCATTCTCTGGGACAATCTCAATGCCAACTACTCGCAACTGGGGATTGCGTTTGGATTTAATTTTCTCAATTCCCAAGCATCTTTTGACATTGGCGAAACCGTGATTCCCTACAGTCCCGAAAATAGTTACAGACAAGCTTATTTTGTCGGTTTAATCAACTCGCTGCGGGTGATGGGTCTGGGGATTGTTTTCGCAACAATTGCGGGTTTGACTGTAGGAATTGCCCGCCTTTCCGACAATTGGCTGCTGCGGAATTTGGCTGCTTTGTATGTAGAAATTCTGCGAAATACGCCGTTATTGCTGCAATTATTTTTCTGGTATTTTGCAGTTTTTATTTCCCTGCCAAAACTGGAAGACAATCAGCAGATGAGGGGGCCGATTTACTTGACAAATCGCGGCATTGCTGTACCTTGGCCTGTGGCTTTGCCCGGTTTCGAGATTTGGGTGATTTTGCTAACACTCGGAGTTTTGGCGGCGGCGGCGCTGTGGATGTGGCGGGCGCGGGTGATGCTGGAAGAAGCTAAGCCGGGAAGACAGTTGTTTTGGGCTGTAGGTGCGATCGGGCTAAGTGCAATCATAGCTTTAATTATTACCAAAAATCTGCCTTTTCGTCTAGATGTTCCGCGCTTGACGCCAGAATTGCAACTCGAAGGAGGATTAAAATTAACTCCAGAATTTGCCGCCCTGGTGACAGGACTCAGCTTGTATACTGGCAGTTACATTGCAGAAATTGTCCGGGCCGGAATTCAGTCAGTATCGAGAGGCCAGTGGGAAGCGGGAAAGTCTTTAGGGCTGAAGTCGGGAACAATGATGCGGATGGTAATTTTGCCACAAGCTTTGCGGGTGATTGTGCCGCCTTTAACCAGCCAGTATCTGAATTTAGCTAAGAATTCGAGTTTAGCGGTTGCGGTTGCTTATCCGGACGTTTATTTTGTGGTGGGGTCTCCGACGTTGAATCAGACCGGAAGGGCGATCGAAGCAATGTTAATTATCATGGTAACATACCTAACAATTAGTTTGATAGTTTCTCTGTTCATGAATTGGTACAATAAAACTGTACAAATCAAGGAGAGGTAAATAGTTTATATTTAATCTATTTTAATTGGAATAAAAGGAGAGCGCGTCAAATGGCATACAGTGACTTTAGCTGAGACCGAGTAACTAAAACTTGTGAGTTAAGGATTAAGCAATAATAAATAACTCACAACTATCTTTGGCTTGCTAGTATCAAAGTTGAGGGGAATCAAATGACACAAGAATTAATTGCTCTTAGAAAGAGCATAGTGGAAGGAAGGTATACGGATGCTTTGGCAATAGTCGATGAGTTAGATGGAATGAGCAAACAGGCTATTTTGCGACAAATCCAATCTTTTTTAAATGTTTTGCTGATTCACTTGATTAAAAATCAAGTTGAACAGCGATTAACGGGTTCTTGGGCAAGTTCGATTCGCAATGCAATCAGAGAAATCAAGAAGGCAAATATTAAAGATAATAAAACATCTTATTACATCAATTCTGATGAATGGGATAGTTTTATAGAGGAGGAGGTGATTGAGGATGCGATCGCAGAGGCTGCAGAGGAAGTATTGAATGGTGTTTATACTCAATTTCAACTTGCAGAGATGATGGATAGAAACCTGATTATTCAAACCGCTGTGAGGTTATTAAACTTGACTTATATCCATTCCGCCAAAGATTTACCCGCAGTGTTAGCCCAGCATTTAAGTCAGTTACCAGGTGGAGAAGATTGGATAAATCGGCGAAAATAAGTAGGATTTTTTTTAGCCTTGGCGATTGGAAATCGCGTCTACACAAACAAAACCCGCCTACGCGGGTTAATAAAATAACTGCTTGTTACTCTACGTCATAGGATTGAAAACCGCTATATGGAAACTGTCCCCATATTACCGCCCCCAGCCACCGAATCGCCTACCCCTTGGAATTGGGCGCGCAAAAACCTATTTAGTACCTGGTACAACAGCATTCTGACAGTAGTTTGCCTAATTATCGCCTTCCAAACTATTAAAGGAATTATCGTTTGGACAACAACAAAAGCTCAATGGCGCGTGTTAGAAGCTAACTTGCCGCTATTTTTCGCGGGAAGATTTCCCCGCGACTCCTACTGGAGGCTGTGGATAGTAACGGCCATAATTGCCTTGTTGGGAGGATTAACTTGGGGAAACATTCAGCGGCAAGAACGTCTTTGGAATCCGCCTTTACTAATTATACTCGGTGCTGCGGTTGTGGGTGCGGTCATTTCCCCGATCGACCTAACCTCTCGCCTCTACCTCTTAGGAATTATTATGGCAGCCGCCGCCAGCTATGTCATCGGCAGGCAAATTAACCCAAAAATCATGGGCTGGATGCCAGCAGTTTGGGCTATTTCCTTCCCCATAATTTTGTGGCTAATTAAAGGCGGGTTAGGTTTGACAGAAGTGTCAACAAATGATTGGGGCGGTTTAGTATTGACGCTATTTTTAGCAGTTATTAGTATTGTGCTTTCCTTTCCTTTAGGAGTATTGCTAGCACTCGGCCGACAAAGTTCTTTGCCCGTTGTGAGACTGTTATCAACATTATACATTGAAATTATTCGCGGTTTACCATTAATTGGCATTTTGTTTTTAGGTCAAGTGATGCTGCAACTATTCTTGCCGCCGGAATATCCCAAATTAGATAGAGTCATAAGGGCGATCGCTGGCTTAACGTTATTTAGTGCGGCATACTTGGCGGAAAACGTGCGCGGAGGCTTGCAGGCCGTACCGAGGGGGCAAATAGAAGCAGCAAGGGCGATCGGGCTAAATACACCCCTACTCACAATTCTGATTGTACTACCTCAAGCACTGCGAATAGTCATTCCTGCGATCGGCGGTCAATTCATCGGATTATTTATGGATACATCCCTACTTGCCCTATTCGGAATGTTAGAATTAATCGGAATATCCCGCGCAGTTTTAGCAAATCCATCCTATATCGGCAGGTACGCCGAAGTTTACATATTCGTCGGCATCATTTATTGGATATTTTGCTACTCAATGTCCCTAGCAAGCCGCAAAATAGAGCGAACTTTAGAAGTAGGCCAGCGCTAAAAACTCATCAGCGTTCATCAGCGTTCATCAGCGTTCATCAGCCTCCATCTGCGGTTTAAAAATAAAAAAAATATGGAAACTCAGCAAACAAGCCCAGAAACAGTAATTGTCGCAGAAAACGTCCACAAATGGTACGGACAATTTCACGTACTGCGCGGCGTCAGCATGACCGTAAACCGAGGTGAAGTCGTTGTCGTGATGGGGCCATCCGGTTCAGGAAAATCGACATTTATTCGCACATTCAACGCATTAGAAGAATACCAACAAGGTAAAATTACGATCGACGGAATCGAACTTTCCCACGACTTACGCAACATCGAGAAAATTCGCCAAGAAGTAGGAATGGTGTTTCAGCAATTCAACCTATTTCCCCACCTATCAGTCTTGCAGAACGTCATGCTAGCCCCGGTGTGGGTGCGCCGCTGGCCCAAGAAAAAAGCTGAAGAAGTGGCAATGCAACTGTTAGAAAGAGTGGGAATTTTGGAACAAGCAAAAAAATATCCCGGACAGTTGTCTGGGGGACAGCAGCAGCGGGTAGCGATTGCACGTTCTCTAGCCATGCAGCCTAAAATCATGCTGTTTGATGAACCGACATCAGCATTAGACCCGGAGATGGTGCGGGAAGTTCTAGATGTAATGCGAAATTTGGCTCAAACAGGAATTACAATGGTGGTGGTGACTCACGAAGTCGGTTTTGCGCGCGAAGTTGCCGATCGCATTGTATTGATGGATGGCGGTGTTTTGGTTGAAGAAGCTGGGCCGGAAGAGTTTTTTCAGAACCCGAAGGAAGAACGCACGCGCAAGTTTTTATCTCAGATATTGTAGCAGTTGACAGTTGACAGTTGACAGTTGACAGTTGACAGTTGACAGTTGACAGTTGACAGTTGACAGTTGACAGTTGA
>NZ_JAUBRH010000039.1:0-63065 GCF_036701775.1 Microcoleus sp. N9_A2
TGGCACATCTCTTGATGAAGTTATTCGTGCTTATTGTGCAGAAAGAGTGTCTCATACTTATTTGAAATGACTATATCAGGTCAAATTGACGGCGAAGTCGTAAAAGATGGAAAGGATCAGCGGTTTGAGTTTACATGGGACGGTAATGACGAGAACGATCCTGCATCTGGTAGCGGTTGGCTCAAATTAAAGGATAAAAACTCGGTAGATGGTCGAGTCAAATTCCATCAAGGCGATAGTTCTAGCCTTGTGGCTGAGCGCATTAACAATAAATAAGCGATCGCACTTAATGCTTTAAAAGTGACTTTTTGAGCGATTTACTTACTTGTTCTCAGGAAGAGCCTGGTAACGCAGATCCGAAGGCTCTGCCTCCAATTTTCCTCTCGCGAGGCAGAGGCTCTAGACATGGGTTCTCAGGCTCTTCCTGGGAACCAGTTAAAATTTCTTTGTTATAAATCTCCTTAGGAATGAAAATTTAATAACTTAAGCGATTGCTCGTTACCAGGCGGAGCCTGGTAATGCAGATCCGGAGGCTCTGCCTCCTCTGATATCGCAACTTACAGAAGAGAAGACTGTAGGAGGTGCTTAAGTTATTAAGTTTTCGATCCTTAGATCCTCTGGCAAGGTGTTGCTGATCAAGTCTGAATCCCACTCAAAACCGAGCTGAACCATACTTTATTCGAGTTTGGACAAATGTTATAGGTAGACCTTTCTCCATCAAAGATGAGGATTTAGCCACTACCTATAGAGTGATTTTAGGTTTTGTCCAAACTCCAAATGCTTCAGCGCTGTAGTGAACAGGAGAAACTTATCACCATCCAAACCTCTGGTAGACATCCTCAAGCCTTTTGATGATACGTGGATGATTGAAAATACTATTGAGCATGGCATTACCCGAAAGATAGAACGATGTGCAGGTTGTTCGGAAAAACCTTCCCGAAAACAACTGTTGATATTTCCCAATAATGCGACTTCTACATTTGATAAAATCTTGACTTATTTTTCCTGGTGACAAGTGATGAATATGGAAATCCACAACATATGCAGAATATCCACGCATGGCAGCCATAAAACATAAATCAAACCCATATAAATGAAATCCATCCATGTCCCTAGATGCCCCCAAATTAGCATCTTTGCGTACTAGGATAAAGTTCTCATCCAATGATTGAACCTTCACGGGAAATCCCTCAGTGTTATGATCGCCATGGGGGTCTGTAAGCCTTAGCGAGAGAGATCCGAGGGATTTTCCCCCTGCATTTCCTAACAGTGCCCACTTCGGATCAAGTTTATTCAATTCAGCAATACAATTTTCCAATTGGGCAAGGTTGTGATTGACCAATACAATATCCTGATGGCAAATGATGATATACCTACCTTTTGCCATCCTCAGAAACTCGTTAATCCCAGAATAGGCATCGGCTGCATTTGTGATGCTATTATCGATATACAAATACTCAGTAATATCGGGAGCAAAACCAGCTTTGGCAAAGGACTCTAACATTTCCTGATATAGATCTTTATCAGTTAATAAGGTGCAAATTGAATACCTTGGCAAAACCGTTTCGTTTACCAAGGTTCTAAGATCCGTTGCCTTAATAGGATGATGCATTTTTACAAGACACCTTGTAGTTTAAAACAGCAAAATTCAGATATGCACCGCAAGAAACAATTTGCAAAAGAGTAGATGCTCCCTCACCTTGTTGAGAGAGAAGATCCCAGACTAGCTCCCCTTAAGCAGGAGATTTCATGGAAATCTAGCTTATATTATATCATAAAAAATCGGATTAGATTGGACTTTGGACAAAGGAAATTACCCAGCTACCTAAATAGCTGAGTCCAAAAGCAAGTCATCAAGCTCAAGTCAGCAATTTTTACTCGTTCCCTGGCTCTGCCCATTGGTGACAACTTCAGGCTTGCCTGCAGCTCGATGGTGTAAGGTAATCTGGTCTGTAAGGTGTGAAAGAAGAGCAACATGGGAAAACGACGTACAATCAATCCCGATCATATTCTCGATCGGAATTTACCAGCTCGCCTCAACTGAAGTGGTATTAATGGATGTGGCTGATGCGGTTGCTGATGAATTAGAACTCTCTACTGAGCAGATTTCTTTAGAAATGTTTTTTCGCGGATTCTATCACTTTAACCAGGCCTATTCTTGTGGCAAAACGTCCGAGCATATCGCCTATTTTCCTGCCAGGGAGAACCAGGATTTGAGGATTGTCAAATATGAGCATAAATCCAGGATCAGACAGCAGTTATATCTGTCTGCCTATCCCACTTGACATTGGTGACAAATTAGGAAGTTGTCACCAATGGGTTCTGCCTGGGAACCAGTTAAAGAACAAATAACAATAACCAATAACCAATTAACCAGTTAAGAAGGATTAATTGGAAAATCGCCATCACTATCAACCTCTGCGGAACTTTTAACTAAATCCAAGAACGCAAACACGGCCGGAATCAACAACCCATCCCTCAAAACAGCCACCCCAATTACCCTTTCAAAATCCGCAGGCAAACTGCAAACTTTCACCGAAGTAGGTATCGGTTCCGCAGCCAAACGGGGAAGAATTGCTGTACCCAAACCTTGCATCACCATACTGACAATCGTTGAGTCTTCGCTGAGTTCGTAAGCGATATTTAAGGGAAACCCCGAAGTTGTCAAATATTTTCGCAGCGGTACAGAACAAGAATTTTCGGCCGGCTGCAAAATCAACGGATAAGCCGCTAATTCTTTCCAGGTAATCTTAGCACTTGACAATTTGGCAGTTGGCGGCAACAACACAACATATTTATCCCGCAAAATTTCTCTAGTTTCAAATTCATCGGAGATGGGAAGAGAGACAAAGCCGATGTCTGCTTTGCCCGATCGCAAAGCCTCTTCCACAGCTCGGGTATAATAAACTTCGGTAATGCTAACCGTAATTTTGGGAAAGCAACTGCGAAATTTAGCAATAATACCCGGTAGGATATGAGTTGCGACACTCCGAAAAGTAACTATCCGTACCTGGCCTCCCTGCAAACCTTTTTCTAAATCCGCTTCTTTGACCATCATTTCTAAGGTGCAGGCTATTTGACGCCCGTGACTCACCACCCTTTCCCCCACTGGCGTCAGTTGAGCACCGTGTCGCCCCCGGTGGAACAATTGCACTCCCAATTCTGTTTCTAAAGAGGCGATGGCGTGGCTGACGGCGGATTGGGACAGTTCCAATTGCAAAGCCGCCTCGCTAAAGTTTTCACAGTCTGCTACAGCTATCAAAGCTTGAATCTGAGAGAGTTTCATCCGCCGCGTATTGATTTCGTTCATAGCGTTTGTGCCAGTAGTACCCAAATTGTCACAAGGGCTTCGATATATCGATTTTATTCATACAACCTATGCAAGCAATGCTTTGATTTTCAATTGCCACAGAGTTAAGGTTAGTTTATCAGGTAACAGATAGACTTTTACAGGACTTGCACGACAACAATATTGTGCTGTAATTGCGATAAAAGTATTGCAGTTAAAGCTATTTTTTGTATTTTTATTGGTGCATTTTTTGTGGGAGTTATTACTTTAAGGTGTTGGCTATGTCTACTTATAAAAGTCAGATAAATCCCCGAATGATGAGGTTTTTTTCGATTGCCGATCGAGCTAAACTCTCCGAAAAACAGAAAGGGCTATCTCTCTTTTCAGCTATAAATAAAATTGGGCAGTTTTTGCTCTACCTCATTTCTGGTGAGGACGAACTGAGAATTTGGCAGACGTGCGATCGCTATGGTAACACTTGGTGGCACGGTTGCGATCGAGCTACAGGTCGTTCTACCTGTGTGGCAACTGAGGATGAAATGCGCGCTTGGCTCGATCGGCGTTATTGCCAATAGTAGTGTGTGGGTTGCGTGGAAATGAAGTGAAATACAGTCTTCGATTAGTAATTACCCATTAGCAATTACCCCTTAGCAATTACCCATTAGCAAGTAGGAGATGCTATGCTTCAAATATCTTCCGAATGTGCAGCGCCAGATCGCATTATTCTGATGGAAAACGAGGTATACAGATTGCCTCAAACTCATCGAGAAATTCAAGTTTTGTCAGGAATTGCTTGGATCACGCTTGACCAACAGGACATCATCTTGCAAAGCTCTGAAAAAGCATCGCTTCCACCCAGCAAAAACTTTGCTGTCATATCCGCTCTCAACAATATGCCGCTGATTATGGCAGTCTGGCAAGACAAAAACCCAGTCAGAACCTAGGGATTGAGAAAAAATTTGGCAGGAACACCCCAAAAAGCTCTATCTTAATAGTTATCACTTAGCTATTGGAGGACTCGATCGGTGCACAGCCGCTCTTACCACTTCAGCTATCTCGCAGCTATAAGTATTGTCTTATCGCCCGCACTCAGCTTGCTGGCAATTTCAGACGCTGGGGCTTATGCCCCAATTATCAATGCGAGGCGCACCCAAGCGAGCGATTCCCTACGGGATAGCTTCGCTTCACTCGCCCAGGCAAATGACCCCAAAACGCAAGCATACGAACTCTTTGAAACAGGAGTAAAACAGCACCGGGAGGGTTTGTTTCGAGAAGCAATCGAGACTTTTGAGCAAGTTTTGGCAATCCGCAAGCAACTTGGCGACCAAGCGGGAATCGGAGAAACCCTCAATAATATGGGGGAAGTTTATGGCGAAATGGGTTTGAGGCCCAAAGCTTTGGAAGTTCTGCAGCAAGCTTTAGTCATTCACCGAGAAATCAGCGGAGGGCGTCGTATCGCGCGCACTCTCAATCTCATCGGTTTCGTTAACCGGATTGGGGACAATTTTTCCGAAGCGATGAAACTGCACCAAGAAGCTTTGGAACTTGCCAAAACTACGGACGACCAAATTGAAATTGGAGAATCCCTCCACAACATCGCGGCCGTGTACGCAGAACAGGTCAATTACGCCAAGGCGATCGAATTTTACCAGCAAGCGCGGACGATTCGCACGGCATCGGGCGATCGGCGCGATTTAGGCCGTACCCTCAATAACATGGGCGGCGTCTACTACAACATCGGCGACTTTAATAGAGCGATGGAATTTTACCACCAAGCTTTAGCAATTCGCCGGGAAATCGGAGACCGGGCTGGCGTCGGCCGTCTCCTCAACAACATGGCACTTACCTCTCGCAAACTCGGCAAAGATACTCAAGCGCTGATCTATTTTCAGCAAGCAATACCGATGTTAGAAGCAATCGGCGACCAGACAAGTATTGGACGCTTGCTCAACAATATGGGCGCAATTCATGAAAGTCTCGGTCAATATCCTCAAGCTTTAGAATCCTATGAGGGAGCTTTAAAAATTGCTCGTGAGGGCGGTGACAAAGCCGGAGAAACTACAGCGATGGAGGGCATTAAGCGATTGTCTTCCGGTCAGCTTGTACCGCAATAATGACAGTTAAGCGGTTCGGCGTATCGGGGGAAGATTAGACTTGCATTGCATAAGTCTTTGATCGATCGAGAAATCGCAGATGTAAGGCAGATAAACACAGATAAGCGCAGATTATTGAAGCAAGTGAAAGCGGTTGAATGCAATCTTGTCTATTGGAAGCGATCGACTTTGGCGACGATTTGGCATTCATCTGCAAGTCGTTGTATAATTGCTTGCCAAAAATATATAACTCAAAAAGACGAAAAAGGCTTCAGGGGCGCTATAATTTGATTAATATCGCGATCGCAAGATAGAAACAGTTTCTGTAGTAATTCGTCTGCCAGAGCGACAGCACAACCATTAATCTAAGCTATGGATATCCGTACCGAAAAGCCAGAAGATTTAGAAGCTGTTCGCAACGTTAATATTGCGGCATTCGGGCGAGAAAATGAGGCAAATTTAGTCGATCAATTACGGGGAATTGGAGCTACATTTTCCTTGGTTGCGGTACAATCCGATCGCATTGTCGGACACATTTTCTTCAGTTTGGTTACCGTTGAAGGAAAATGTTCTAGGAATTTGTCGATTCTGGGGTTGGCACCAGTCGCAGTTCTTCCCGACTATCAGCGCCAAGGTATAGGAACACTGCTGATCCAGCAGGGTTTAAAAGAGTGCAGGCGATCGGGATTTCAGGCAGTGGTTGTGCTTGGTCATCCAGATTTCTATTCGCGTTTTGGGTTCATTCCTGCTAGTAGAAAGAATTTGGGATGCGAATATGATGTGCCCGATGAGGCTTTTATGGTGTTCGAGTTAGAAAGTGGAGCTTTGCAGGATTGCAGCGGAATGGTGAAGTATCGATCGGAATTTAGGATCTGCGAGTGATATTAATTCCGCCCTTCATCGGAATTATTCCTCTCTCTCTGAGCTCCCTCTGCGTTCTCTGCGTTCTCTGCGGTTAAATCATTCCGATGCAACCGGAACTGATATGACGAAGAAGTATCGTAAAAAATTATAAAAATAACATTTAGTAGTCACAGTGGAAAGCGGTTGTCCTGTACTTGCCTTTGTGAACCATAAAACCTGTACAACTATTACCCAGCAAAGTTATTTAAATGCCCCCTTTTCCCTTCTCCCCTTTTGCACCTTGCAAAGCAAAAATCGGAGTTTGAGCAGATTTCCCCTTCAGAGCAACAGCTCCCAAAGCCTCGCAAATGAAGTTTAGCCCGATCGACTCAAACACCATTTCAGCAATCAAAATTTGGTTTTCCCCCGCCTTGCTCATCAACCGAGCCGCCGTATTCACCGTATCGCCGAGGATATTAAACTCCCTGCGCCCTCGCGGTTCCCCAACCTCAGCAGCAAACACTGGCCCCAGGGACAGTCCAATTTGACAGCTTACTTCCACCTCTTGACCGCCGATAATTACCGCAGGCAAAGCTGCAATCAGATCTCGGATCGCAATCGCCGCACTAGCTGCGCGGCTGGCGTCATCAGTGTGAGCGTCGGGCACGCCAAAATAAATCAGCATATCCGAACCGTCTAAGTGCGCCGTTACTTTTTGCAACACGCCCCCTTTAGCTGACACTACAGCATCGATCGACGCAAACACCCGAGAAAAACCCACTACCAGATGGACTTCTTCCTCCGGCGAAGCTTTGTCCACAGACTCCGGTAAACCAATCAAGTTGACAAACATCACCGTCGGTTCGGGAAAATCCGGCGGGATTTTGCGCCTGTCTGCATTTTCCACCAGCAGTCTCAGGATAGTTTTGGGAATATAACTAGCAAGGGGTTCAAGCCGATTCACAGCTTCCCCGATTTCTTTTACCAAGCCCGCAACGCTACGATCGAGCAATACCGAACTCGGCATCCGCCGCCCAGTCAAAGTGATATCATACTCTCCGAGTAGATCGTCCGTGAAATCGTCCGCCACCAAAAAATAACCCTGTTTCCCGGCTTCAAAACGAAATTGCTCTCCCACAGACTCTCTAGCAGTTTCAGTCACACACACCCGCCCCACAGTTCCAGAACCCTCAGCTTGCTTGGCTTGCTGGACTGAATGCCCCAGTAGTACGTGAGCCATCCGCAGGGGGGTACCGATGTCAGCACTAATGTAGCGGCCGCAGTGGATGCCCACCCGCATCCTCAAAGACAAAACTCCCCGCGCCGTTTCAATATTGGCAAATTCAGCCATCGCCCGCTGCATCCGCAAACCCGCCCGCACCGCCCTCGCTGTATCCTCTTGGTAAACCCCTGAGAGAAACTGCACCAGCATGGCATCTCCGGTAAACTCCAGCAAATCCCCGCCCGATTTGCTGACAATTTCAATCATCGAGGCAAAATAGTCGTTAATCACGCCCAGCAGGCTTTCAGCTCCCTTGCGCCCCTGGGTCGCATTCGCTTCCAACAGCGAGGTAAACCCTGCCAAATCCGTGAACAGCAAGGTGCCTGTTTGCCATTGGTAGCGCACTTCGCCGGGGTTGGGCGGAGATTCGGACACGGGCCTGGGCACGTAGTCGTGGAGGATGTAGCGCAGAGTTCGCAGGTGATCGAAAACCCCCATTAGCGTTGCGGGGGACGGATCTACCCACGCAGCAGCGTAAAGTTGAGCCGAAAGGAGCGATCGCAGCCGCAGTTCGATCGCAGCCAAGGGAGGATTGTAGGTTAATCTATTAATTTCCACCTAAGTTTATTCTTAAAAAATAAGGTTTGTTCGATCGATCGAGAGGCCACACCAGTAACTCGACCTATACCATTATGATAAGTTTCCAGTGACTCCATATCAGCCAAACCCAGAACCCACTATAGAAACTTCCGAAAGTCACAGCTTGCTAGCTCCCGATTTGATCAGAGCTGCTCGCTCTGCCTATGGTATGTATCTGAAAGTGCATTCCGATCAGATGCAGCGTCCGGCGGGTGTAGTTGTCAGTCAAGGAAGCGATCGAGGCCAGATAATTTTTGCTTCGCAGCCGATTTTATTGCCCGGTGAACGTTTTGTTACTTTTGACGAAATTGAATCTCAAATGTATTAGGCAGTTGACAGTTGACAGTTGACAGTTGGGAATTGGGAATTGGGAATTGGGAATTGGGAATTGGTGATTGATAATTGGTGATTGATAATTGATAATTTGTGATTAATAATTGGTAACAATTCAAAAGCGAAACTACATCGCATGATTCCCAAAAAAGGTTCGTAGTGAGGACTTTAGTCCGCATCTTTCATGACTAGGACTTGGATTCCGAACGATAACACCTCATTGGTAATAGACTGCACACAATCTAACAACTCACAGCTAACAAATCAGAGAATTCAACAGTCAACAGATAACTTAATGGAAATTATATTTAATTCCCTTGTCAGCGCGATCATCTTTATTCTCGGATCTGCTATTGGCAGCTTTCTAAATGTGGTAGTCTATCGCTTGCCTGCGGGTTTGTCGGTGATCCATCCTCCTTCTCGCTGTCCCAAGTGTTTAAATCAACTCAGAAATTACGAAAATATACCCGTTTTCGGTTGGCTGTGGCTGCGCGGACGCTGCAATCACTGCCACAGTCGCATTTCTGCCCGCTATCCGTTGGTGGAAGCAGCTACGGGTTTGCTGTTTTTGCTCATCTTCTGGCGGTTTGGCGTAACAGTGCAAACTCTTGGTTTTTGGGCTTTGTTTAGCTGGCTGTTGGCTTTGTCTTTGATTGATTGCGATACAATGACTTTGCCTAATTCTTTAACTCGATCGGGTTTGGTGGTCGGATTGGTTTTCCAGATGGGCAAAGGTTGGTGGCCGACATTTAGTTCGATCGACTCGGTAAACTATCTGGTACTCGACGGCATCCTGGGAGCAGTTGTCGGGTTGTGGCTGTTTGATGCAATCGGACTTGCCGGGACGATCGGACTGGGGCAGAATGCTATGGGCGCCGGAGATACCAAATTGGCCGCCTTGATGGGAGCTTGGCTGGGCTGGAAATACTTGCTGCTAGCGGGATTCATCGCCTGTTTAGCCGGAGCTTTTGCCGGTGGCGGGGCGATCGCCCTCGGCTTGCTCGATCGGCGTCAACCCATGCCTTTCGGCCCCTTTCTGGCTCTCGGTGCAGCAATTACTGCTCTGTGGGGCGAAGCGATCTTATCTACTTACTTGCAGTTGTTTTTCCCGAATTTTAGTTTCTGATCTGCAGGTAGTCAGGCGCGATCAAACATAATATTGTCTCAAAAATTGGTAAAATTGTTCCGTGTCTTGGATTACACTTAAAACCACTAGCTTTCGTTGGGAAGCGGAATTAATGCAGCAGCTCCTAGCAGCTCATGAAATCCCAGCCCGGATTGTAGACTTGGGCATAGCATCTTATTTGGGTGCTGGAAGTGCTACAGCCCTGCAAGTTCTTCCAGAACACCAGCGAACAGCATTGATCCTCATCAGTCCCATTGAAGAGGACAAGAGTCAGTAGTCAAGTCTGTTGTTTATTGTCAGTTGTTATTGGTTATTAGTGATTAGTTATTAGTTATTGGTAGCAGCTAACAACTCACAAATAACAACAGTCAACAGTCAACAGTCAACAGTCAACAGCCCACAGTCAACAGTCAACAGTCAACAGTCAACAGTTAACAATTACCAAGTTTTAATGTCTTTATTTGATTGGTTTGCAAATCGACGAAAATCAGTACCGAACTCCCAAGAACGGCCGGAACGAGAAATTGCGGACGGACTTTGGAATAAATGCGAAGCTTGCGATGCCCTGAGTTATACCAAAGACCTGCGAGCAAATCAAATGGTTTGCTTGGAATGCGGGCATCATATCAGAGTTTACAGTGACGATCGCATCGAGCAGTTGATCGATCCCAATACCTGGGTACCCATTAACGAAGGACTGCACGCCACCGATCCTCTGAAATTTCGCGATCGAAAAAAATATAGCGATCGACTTCGAGAATTTCAAGAAAAAACAGGCCACCTAGACGCCGTAGAAACAGGCATCGGCAAACTAGAAAATTTGCCAGTCGCCCTCGGAGTCATGGAATTTCAGTTCATCGGCGGCAGCATGGGCTCAGTAGTCGGAGAAAAGCTGACTCGCCTCATCGAACAGGCCACGCGGGAACGCTTGTCCGTGATCATTGTCTGCGCTTCCGGTGGTGCAAGAATGCAAGAAGGAATGCTCAGCTTGATGCAAATGGCTAAAATTTCCGGGGCTCTGGAACGCCACCGGGAAGCGAGACTGCTTTACATCCCAATTTTGACCCACCCGACGACCGGCGGCGTCACCGCCAGTTTTGCCATGCTGGGAGACATTATAATTGCAGAGCCAAAAGCTACTGTGGCCTTTACGGGCGGCCGGGTAATCGAGCAAACTCTGCGGGAAAAGCTGCCGGAAAATTATCAAACTTCCGAATACTCCTTCGCCCACGGTTTTGTAGACTTGATTGTACCCCGGACTCAATTAAAGAAAACTCTTGGTCAGCTCATCAGCCTCCACCAGCCCCAGCCTTTCTTGGCCGGCTCGGAATTCCCCGCCCTCGAAGCCAGCGATAACCACGCTTTGCCCCCGCAGACTCACGCTTTCAAACTTTCTCCCTAAGCTGTTGCGCCAGAGGATTGCCTGTTGGTGAGTGCGGGGCACAGAGAGAAATTTCTGAGGAATTGCCAAAAACCCGGCTTCTACCAACAATATTGAGTTTGGTAACGAGACGTTCACGCAGACACCGGGTTTTGAACCCCGCCCGCCCAAGTCCTATTGGTAATAACGACGCAGCAGTGGGATGATATTGATCGGAAGTTGATTGGCCCTGGAGTTTGGCTGGGCAAAAATGCCTAGTAGCAGTTAGCGGTTAGTTGGCTTGCGATAGATCAAACAATATCTCAGAACAAACTAACAGAACAAGCTAACAGCGCTTTCTAAAATTGTCCGGCTTTCAGTTAATAGCCGTCAACTCAATTTTGACCTGTCAGCGACCTAAAAATTATGGGTTTTGCAGACCTGTCCATCGCAGAAATAGCAGAGGACTTCAACGTCCCTGTTGAAGAAGTGATCCGCTTGTGCGATGAGTTAGAAATTGCCTACAAGCACCCTCAAACCCGTTTGGCTTTGGAGGATGTTAAGGCAATTATGTCCACTCTCGAAAAAAGGCGCGACTCAAAACTTCTTGCAGATTAGATCGCAAAATTCCTCTACCTTTAAAGGTAGGGCTGCACAAACTTTCGCCAGTTGTTGCAGAATCAGGGAATTTTGAACACACATCTGTTTGCCAGGTACGATCTCTTAGCGTTCAATAATTTGCCGGATTTTTTTAAGGAGAACCATGCTTAAAAGATATTTCATTGCTCTGACCGCTGTATTCTTGAGCTTTCAGTTATTTGTCAGCAGTGCGATGGCTGTCGAACTGAGTCCTGAACTTCGCACTGTGACTTTGAATGACAAGGGTGCTCCGGTGGTGCTGAGCCTCAAACAAGTTCAGCAAGGCAAACGCCTGTTCAATTCGGCTTGCGCTCAATGTCACGCTGCAGGCATGACAAAAACTGACCCGAACGTGAATTTGAGCCCGGAAACTCTGGCTTTGGCCAACCCGCCCCGGAATAATATTGAGTCGCTGGTGGACTTTATGAAAAATCCCACCACTTATGACGGGTTTGAGGAAATTTCGGAACTGCATCCGAGCATGAAGAGTGCGGATATTTTCGCTGAGATGAGAAATCTCTCGGATGACGATTTGTACGCGATTGCCGGTCACATTCTGTTGCAGCCAAAAATTGTCTCCAGGCAGTGGGCTGGTGGCAAAGGCGCTCGTTAATCGATTTTAGATTTTAGATTTTAGATTTTGGATTTTGGATGGGGAGAGGGCTGAAGTTCGGCAAGAATTGCTGGCTGGTCGTTTTTCGCTCTAAAATCTGAAATCTAAAATTTACCAGAAAAAATTGGTTTAAAGCCGGAACCCTGATCGGGAGAAATTAAAAGAAGACGATTCATTACTTCAATCCTCTTCCTTCTAGGTAGAGGTCGCACTCAACTGTCAACTGTCAACTGTCAACTGTCAACTGTCAACTGAACTCCGGCTCATTGATTATCGCAAAAGGTTGTAGTCCCTCATGCTGCGTCGTGGTGCTTTTGTCTGCTTTCTGTTGGGGATGTTAATTATTTTGCCGCTCGTGCTGTTGGCTCCTCAACCTGTTTTGGCTGCTGCCGATTCTTACGTGAATAGGTATTTACAAGCCAGCGAACCTGTGGCTCTGGAGTTGGACTCTGAGGGACATACTCGCTTGTTTTCGGCTCAGGATTTGTCTGCGGGCAAGGTATTGTTCCAGCAAAATTGCCTGAATTGTCACGTCGGAGGAGCTAATTTGCCCGATCCGACGATATCTCTGTCTTTGGCTGACCTCAAAGGGGCAACGCCTCCCCGCAACAACATCAATAGTCTGGTGGCGTATCTGAGAGAACCGATGACTTATGACGGTACTGAGGAGACTTTTTGGTGCCGCCAAGTGCCGGAAAGCTGGATGCCACAGGCTGAGATTGAAAATTTAGCGGCTTTTGTGATCCGGGCTGCTCAGAAAGCTCCGGGCTGGGGCGTGGAGAATTTTGAGAGTTGAACTGCTACTGCCAAAAAGTGGTAAATTACTCGGAAGAAGGCGATACGACTGCGCGATCGCGCCTGTTTTAACTAATTTGGCGTAAGTCCCACGCTGTAATTGTACTCAATTGGGCGTCGGGATATAAGCCAAGCAAGGTCTATGAAAAAGAGCGACAATTTACTGTTTCTCTAGCAAAAAAACGTGTAAGATATAAGTGGTTGCGACCCACCCACTCGACTGCAAACAACAGGCTACAGTAGCAGTAATATGCTTGGCCTTGGACAACTGCGAGAGAAAGGGGGAAAGAACAGACCGCTGGTTGGTAAGGCACGTCCCACCATAAAATACAATCCAAGTTTGTTGTACGAAAATAGTTTTTGCCTTGGGAAACAGGGCTTCTGCGTGGGTTCCCTACGAAGGGATAAAGGGTGTAAAAGCCCAGAAATGCTGTGTAAGACTCGGATCGTCTTCAGTGACGAATCTCTGTAATGAGATACCCAACAGAGCAACGGCAAACGAGACACGAAGCCTACACTGTAGAAAAGGTCAGTGCTAGGTATTTCACCAGGTAAAATATCTAAAGAATCACCATTTGCGTGTCCATTAGAGGAGAACTGCGTTGAAAAGACTCTTATCGATCGCCCTGTTAGCGTTCGCAATTTTTACCGTCGGCTTTGGCCGCCCTGCTTTGGCAGGAGATGCTGCTAACGGAGCTAAAATCTTTAGCGCCAACTGTGCTGCTTGTCACATCGGTGGCGGCAACGTGGTTATGGGCATGAAAACCTTGAAAAAGGAAGCTCTTGAAAAGTACGGCATGAATTCCATCGAAGCTATTACCACTCAGATAACTAAGGGCAAAAGTGCTATGCCTGCTTTCGCCGGTCGCTTGAAGCCCGAACAAATCGAGGATGTAGCAACCTACGTGCTTGAACAATCTGCGAAAGACTGGAAAGGCTAAACTGCCTCTTTGAAGTGGGACAAGCTGGGCGGGTTTGATTTAATTTAAAACTTGTCTTCCCGATCGCACCCTCTCTCACCCTTTGGCGAATAAATATCGGTTTGCAGCGCTCTTAACCTATTGGGGAAAGCGCGCCAGAAATGCGATTTTTATTAGCTCAAGGGTGAGGGAGGGTAATTTTATTTTAGATTTTAGATTTTAGATTTTAGATTTTAGATTGCTAAATGCTGATTTTGTAGAAATTGTCAAGCACTTTATATTAAGATTTATTGTGGCGGCGCTTCCTAAATTAAAAGTATGTGCTAGGATATAACCCCTTATTAGCAAAGCCTTGAAATCAAAATTAAAATCAATCAGGAAAGTGGAGTCTACATCTGCCATGAACGTAAAAACATCAGCAAAAGTTAAAACTCAAGTTAACACTCTCGGAGACGCTGCATCTGGGGCGATTGAAAAATATTTCCGCAAAAGTGTAGAGCACGAGGCTGAAGTTCTCAAAGACAAAGATGCCGAAGAACTTCATCAAATGCGCGTGGGATTGAGACGTTTGCGATCGGCTGTGACTGGTTTTGCTCCGGTTTTAGATTGGCCAAAAGAGGCTTCTGAAAGCAAAATTGGTAAGGTGGGGCGGATTCTGGGAACGCTCAGGGATTTGGATGTGATGCTCGAAAGTCTCCAAAACCGATATTACCCGAATGTGCCGGCCCACGAACAGGAAGTTTTGGATAAGGCTTTGTTGAATTTGCTCAAACAGCGACAGCGGGCTTTGAAAGGAGTGAGGGCGATTTTAGAGCACAAAAGCTACGAATCGCTGAAGCAGTCGATCGAGAATTGGCTGGAAAAACCGAAGTATCAGGCGATCGAACATTTGCCAATTGCTGAGGTTTTGCCGGATTTACTGTTACCTCAAGTCAGTGAGTTTTTCCTGCATCCGGCTTGGCTGTTGGGTACGGAATATGAGGATGGCAAAGTTAAAGTTGCTAAGGATTTGAATGCTGAGGCTGTCGAACAAAAGTTAGCAGCGGAGGGAACAATTCTGCACGATTTGCGGAAGCAAGCGAAGCGGGTTCGCTATTTGATGAATCTGTTTGGCGATTTTTACGGCGAGAGTTACGAAGTTTATGTCGAAGATGTGAAAGCTATTCAGGAATGTTTGGGCGATATTCAAGACAGTGAAGTTTTAGGGGAGTTTCTGACAGATTTTGTCGATCGCGATTTGAAAAAAGAGTTGCCGAAGTTGGCTGGTTTGTTGGCCGAAAATCGCTACGGGGCTTGGCAAAAATGGCAGATTTTGCAGCGCAGGTATTTGATTTCGGAAATTCGTCAAGGTTTGCGATCGGTATTAATTCATCCTGTGGTTGCAGATGCTGCTAAGGTGGAAGCGTCGCAGCAATTATAACACGCAGATCCCCGATTTATAAAGAGAAGTCGGGGATTTAAAGTGGGCTCGCGCCTTGGGAACGAAAAGGGCGATCGCTGTTGAGTATGACGTAAAATAAAGGGCGATCGCTTTTTTATTAATAGAAAATCACGACTGCAACCACTTCATAAACTTATTCGTCGCAGTACCAATAGACTCTCCGACTTGTTTCTTCAACCGCCACCGCCCAAACGCTTTTTCGTACTCTTCCCCTTCAGTTTGATACACATTCCAAGCATTCAGCGACAATCCCAAGCCCCACGTTAGTAAAATAAAAAGCGACCAAGAAAGCTCGTGCGCTGCTGCTAGATTAAATAAAACTAAAAAAGTATTGATTATGCCATACTTTGTCACATTTTTCTGCAATTTGCGACGACGGTAAGTGTTAAAAACCAGCTTTTCTTGAAATTCTCCTCTAGTTGCTAACCATTGTTGTTCCGCCGCCACAATATCCTGTTCGGAAATGCCCAATTCCGCTGCAATCTCGAAAAGCTGCACTCTGGATAATTCCCCTTCATCTTGTCGGCGTGCGATCGCAAGCTGTAAAATACCTTGAGCATCCTCTGAACCGTAAACTTGACTTATTTGAGTTTCATGAGTTGCCATAACGAGTTTCCGATAATTTCCGAAATTATTTCTATCATACATATAACCGCAGTTAAACCGCAGGTAGGAATAGGTGGCGGATTTCAACACCCTTTTAAGAACAGGCAAGATGCCTGTTCCACAACAGAGTTTACTTATTGTGGAACAGGCATCTTGCCTGTTCCCGATAGAGGTACAAAATACCAATAACTAACCCAAAGTATACATCCAGCCATCCCTGGCGCAAATCCTCACAATTCCGTCCCAAACTACAGGCGTCGCCTCAAATGACAAACCCGGCTTAAATCTCCCCGATTCTATTACTTTCAAACGGTAAAACTCCCCTTTAGCATTTTTCAAAGCATTCTTATCCCCCGACTTCGCTCGTTCCCAATTCAAATTGAACAAATAAACACCGTTGTATCCCGCACTGATCAGTTTATTGCCATCGGTAAAAATCGGAGTCGAAATTGAAGAACCAATCGCTTTTTTAAATACTATTACCGGAGTATCGTAAGACTGGTTTCGCCAAGGCACAGAAGTTTTTTCACCTGTAATCATATCTTGGGAACCGATGTATAAATTGCCGTCGATCGCATTTGTGGCAAACACCGCCGGAAACTCCCCTGGATTGTACTCATCATTCAACGCCACAGAGCCGATTATCCCGCCTTCCCAGCTAGAAAGGCGGCGATTCCCCGTCGGCAAAAACCATTCGACGCTGGCATTCGGTTCTTTGTTGGGATTCAGCTTCAGCACGCCGCCGTTGCCCTGAATGTATTGTTTTTCAATGGCACAAAACAGTTTTCCTGATTTGGAAATTACAGCACTTCCATCCAAATCTGAACCAGTATAGAAATCCCAAACTATCTTTTTAGTTTCAATGCTAATACCGTAAATATGACCGGAACCAGCAGCTATAAATATTCTATCTTTGAGCCTCGATGGCGATGACTCCGCTACCAAGTTGCCGCCGTGTTTGCTGATATCTGCTGCTGCATAAAGCTGTACTTCCGACAAGATATTTGGCTGCTTGATGCCTTGTTTGATTTTTACATTGCTTGTGGAACTATCGAGAAAATAGCCGATCGCATTTTCCCCCGCATTGAACAAAACTCCACCGCCGATGTCCAAAGCGCTGCTGTCATTATCCCGGCTGTAGCTGGGCGTTTTCCTGATGTCCAATTTCCAAAGTTCCTTGCCAGTTCTAAAAGATATTGCCCTAAAACTCGGCACGACACTTTTGCCACCCCCGCCACTGCGGCTGCCTTGCAAAATCACAATTCTATTTTCAGTGCTCGCTTTTTCATCGATATAAATCGTTGATGATCCTTTGATTATATCATCAAATTTATAGCGCCAAACTTCTTTATTGGTAGCAATATCTATTTTTCGCAAATTGTGGTCATAAGCCCCTATAATTAAATAAGTTTTTCCCCCGTCTCTGGTAATTGTCGGCTGTCCTGTCCAACCGGCACCGCTCCAAACTACAGACCGCCTTCCCAGAAAAGTCCGGCCGCTGCCGAGTGGAAATTTGTCGATTAAATTCAAGCTTTTCGGAACACCTCTGCCGTAGAAACGACGCTTGTCGTTACCTAAAAATGTCGGGACTAATAATTCTATTTCTGGGTCTGCTTTAGCCAGGAAATTGTCAAGATTAGTTTCTAATAAAGCTTGCTCCGAGGATGCAGTTTGGCTCAGTTTGATAACAGCAGGAGGAACAGCAGCGCTCAGCAAAAATTGTCCTAGCTGTTGATTGAAGGTTCTCCGAGATGATAAGCTCATTTTAGATCGAGATAATCAGCCTTAATATTAAAACATAATTATCAGCAACAACTCAACTAAAACATCTCGCGCTAAACTGCTAGAGGACTGACCGAAGCACAGGGGATTTAAACCCCCACCTTTAGGTGGATTGTTTTTAGGCAGGGGATTTAAGCCCCAGCCTAAAAACTTCGCACTCATCTGTCAACTGTCAACTGTCAACTGTCAACTGTCAACTGTTAAAAGCTTACCCAGCACGAGTAAAAGTATATTTGATTATGGTCAACCGTCTTGCTCAATCCCAAAGCCTTTACCTGCGGAAACACGCCGAAAATCCGATCGACTGGTGGCCCTGGTGCGACGAAGCCCTAGAAACGGCCAGAAGCGAAAATAAACCGATTTTCCTGTCAATTGGCTACTCTAGCTGCCACTGGTGTACGGTGATGGAAGGAGAAGCATTTTCCGATCGCGCGATCGCCCAATACATGAATTCGCACTTCCTACCGATAAAAGTCGATCGTGAAGAACGCCCGGATATCGACAGCATTTATATGCAAACCTTGCAAATGATGACCGGTCAAGGCGGTTGGCCGCTCAACGTTTTTCTCACTCCCGACGAGCGAGTTCCCTTCTACGGAGGCACTTATTTCCCCGTAGAACCCCGCTACGGACGACCGGGATTTTTAGAAGTTTTGCAAGCAATTCGCCGCTTTTACGACACAGAAAAAGGCAAAGTAGAAGCCTTCAAAGCAGAGATTTTAGGCAACCTCCAACAGTCGGCAGCGCTGTCAGGAGTCACCGCCGAATTAAATCGCGAACTCTTCCAAAAAGGGTTAGAAATCAACACCGGAATTATTGCGGGCAGCAACCCCGGTCCCAGTTTTCCGATGATACCTTATGCTGAGCTAGCACTGCGGGGAACGCGATTTAATTTTGAATCAAAATACGACAGCAAACAAGTCTGCACTCAGCGCGGATTAGACTTAGCATTGGGCGGCATTTACGACCACGTAGGAGGCGGATTTCACCGCTATACGGTTGATGCGACTTGGACTGTGCCACACTTTGAAAAAATGCTCTACGACAACGGTCAAATTGTTGAGTATTTAGCAAATTTGTGGAGCGCGGGAATACAGGAACCGGCTTTTGAAACTGCGATCGCGGGGACAGTAGAATGGTTGAAGCGAGAAATGATTGCGCCAACAGGCTATTTTTATGCTGCACAGGATGCTGACAGCTTTAACACTTCTGAAGAACTTGAACCGGAAGAAGGAGCATTTTATGTCTGGACTTATTCCGAACTGGAACAACTATTAACTGCTGAGGAATTGGCGGAAATTAAAGCACAGTTTACTGTTAATCGCAGCGGCAATTTTGAAGGCAAGAATGTATTGCAGCGCCGCCATCCAGGACAACTGAGCGACACGGTAGAATCGGCTTTGGCTAAACTCTTTAAAGTTCGCTACGGTGGCAATCCCGATACTGTAAAAACCTTTCCGCCAGCCCGGAACAATCAAGAAGCTAAAAACGAAAGTTGGCCGGGTAGAATTCCCGCAGTTACTGACACGAAAATGATTGCTGCTTGGAATAGCTTAATGATTTCTGGTTTGGCCCGCGCTGCAGCGGTTTTTGGAAATTTGGAATATCTGGAATTAGCTGTGACAACTGCTAATTTTATTTTAGATAATCAGTGGACGGATGGGCGGTTTCAGCGGTTGAATTATGACGGACAATCTGCTGTAACCGCGCAGTCGGAAGATTATGCTTTGTTTGTGAAAGCTTTGTTGGATTTGCACCAAGCGAGTTTGACTTTAGGCAACGGGGAAGAGGCAAAACAGTTGCCGAATTCTCAGTTTTGGTTGGAGAAAGCTGTGCAGGTGCAAGAAGAGTTTGATGAGTTTTTGTGGAGCGTGGAATTGGGAGGATATTACAATACTGCTAAGGATGCTAGCGGAGATTTGTTGGTGCGGGAACGCAGCTATATAGACAATGCAACTCCGGCGGCGAATGGAATTGCGATCGCCTCTTTGGTTCGTCTCGCACTGCTGGGGCAGAATTTGGAATATCTCGATCGCGCGGAGCAAGGTTTGCAAGCTTTCAGCAGTATTGTACAAGATGCTCCGCAAGCTTGTCCTAGTCTACTTTCGGCGATCGACTGGTATCAGCACTCTACCCTGATTCGCACGACTCCCGATCTAATTTCTGGCTTGATTTCGCAGTATTATCCGACTGCTGTCTGTCAGATTGAGGCGGATTTGCCTGAAGGTGTTATCGGGTTAGTTTGCGAGTGTTTGACTTGCAAGGAACCTGCGAAAAGTCAAGAGCGGCTGTTGGAAGAAATTTTGCAAAGTCAAACGCGAGTTTAGCACCAATACTGTCTATATTATTGAACCGCGAAGACACCAAGGACGCGAAGGAAGAAGGAGGAAGCAGAAGGAAGAAGTAGATTATCTTCTAGCGGGAAGGAATTACATCTTCAATCCGCTCCTCAATCTTCCAAAATCTCCACTAAGTCTTCCATTGTCACGTCGCTTGGACTTAGCTTTACTGCTTAGACGGCGATTGACGACGGTAGCGATAGTTAGACTTTGGACACTACCTAATCTTACTCTGTCCGCAGAATCTCAGTGGCTTCAGCCCGCTTGAGTGTCAAAAAATGCAAATACTTTCCGGCGGCACGGAAACTCGAACGCTGTCGCCGACTTGGTATCGCTGCAAGTCATCTCTGTGCAAATTTTGGCGGCGAAGGGCGATCGAACTTTTATCAGTCAACCGCACCGTATAGCGCGTGTCAGTGCCAATATAAATAGCCTCTTCTATGATTGCGGGCCAGCTATTTTCAGCGTCATAATTAGCCGGATAAATAGCAGCTTTTTCTGGCCGCAACACTAGGGTAACAACTTTCCCAGCGGGGATATCTTCGGCTGTTGCAACTAACACGGCTAACTGCTGGTCAACCAACACGATTATTTTACCGTTTTGCTTTTCTACTACTAGACCACTTAAAAAATTGCTGTCGCCAATAAAATCAGCAACAAACCGCGTTTTAGGATATTCATAAATATCAACAGGCGTGCCGACTTGTTGCAGTTTTCCTCCATCCATCACTGCAATTCTGTCCGACATTGTTAGCGCTTCTTCCTGATCGTGAGTCACATAAATAAACGTAATTCCCAATTTTCGCTGCATTTTTTTTAATTCTAATTGCATCTCTTTACGCAATTTTAAATCCAGCGCTCCTAGGGGTTCATCCAACAGCAAAACAGACGGCTGTTTGACTAATGCTCTTGCTAGTGCTACTCGCTGCTGCTGTCCCCCTGAGAGTTGGCGGGGATAGCGTTTTCCTACCTCGGTTAACTGTACTAATGCTAAGGCTTCAGCAACGCGAGCGCGAATTGTTGTCTGAGGTAAATTCTCCATTTCCAACCCAAAAGCGGTATTTTGTGCTACTGTCATGTGCGGAAATAAAGCATAATTTTGAAATACCGTATTTACTGGGCGGTGAAACGGTGGGCGATTTTGCATCGGTTGGCCGTGAATGTAAATTTCGCCCGCTGTGGGAATTTCAAAACCCGCGATCATTCGCAAAGTTGTAGTTTTGCCGCAGCCGGAAGGGCCGAGTAAAGAAAAGAATTCTCGATCGTAAATTTGCAGGTTGATGTTATCTACAGCTAAGAAATCTTGACTGCGGACACTTTTAAATACTTTGGAAACGTCTAAAACTTCGACAGCGTGCATTGTGTTAGTATGTATGAGTGATAAAAATCTGAGTTCGAGTCCGGTTAAACTGATATCTTGCACCCTTCTCAATTACTTGTTTAGGAACGGGCAAGATGCCCGTTCCACAAAACTTAATTTTCTTGTGGAACGGGCATCTTGCCCGTTCTTAACGATGGTGCAACTCCAATGCACACTAAAAATTTAAGTGAAGCAGCCCCGGCAGAAACCTGTTTTATATCTACTTTCCAGCCCCTGCTTTAACTTCCGTCCAAGCTCGATCGTACAATGCAGTCGCTTTCCCGACATCCTCCAATAATTTCATTTTGCCAAAAACCTCAGCCGGCGGGTAAATTTGAGGATTATTCAAATCTTTCGGGTCGATCAAACCTTGATCAATTGCTGCTTTGTTGGGCGATCCGAAGTGGGTAAAATTGGAAATTTGGGCGCCTACTTCGGGCTGCAAAATAAAGTTAATAAATTTCTCCGCTAACTCTTTCTGGGGCGCACCTTTGGGAATGGTCATGTTGTCAGAAAAAATGATTGTTCCTTCTTTGGGAATAGCGTAACGAAGATTAGGATTTTCTGTCATCACTTGGAAAATATCACCGCTCCATTCCATTGTCAAATTTACTTCTCCTTGATCTAGCATATTTTGCCCGGTATCGGGGACAAAAGCTGCAATGATATTTTTACTTTTAATCAGCAAATCGCGGGCTTTGTTAATCTCTTCGGGATTGGTTGTATTTGGGTCAAATCCTAAATACATTAAAACTCCTGCAAATGTGTATCTGGCATCGTCTTGCCACGCGACTTTTCCGGTATATTTCGGGTCGAACATCGCCGCCCAACTGTTAATTTCTCCCTGGGTTGTTTTCACGTTGTAGCCAATTCCCATGGTTCCCCACTGGTAGGGCAGGGAATATTTATTTCCCGGGTCAAAAGCTTGATTGATAAACTTAGGTTCTAGGTTCTTTTGGTTGGGAATATTGTTTAAATTCAGCGGCTCAATTATATTTTCTGCGATCATGATTTTCACCATGTAATCGGCGGGAAATATTAAGTCGTAACCGGGGTTACCCTGTTTGAGTTTGGCATAGAGTGCGTCGCTGTTCTCGAAAGTGTCGTATTGAATTTTAACATTGTTCTCTTTCTCGAATTGGGCGATCGCCTCTGGGGCGATATAACTGGCATAATTGTAAATGCTGAGGACTTGCTGCTGGTTGCCACCTGTGGGGCTACAGCCGAAAGCCAATGTTGCACTCATCACGAACAAAAGTAGGAAAGTCAGCAGGCGTTTCATAGGTTTTGTTAGTTGCAGACGACATTAATTATGACACAAAAAGCTATTTTTTTAACTTTTATGAACTCTTAGCGATGATACAACCAGCAACAAGGAAGCCAACAACATCAAAGTTGAAATGGCATTAATTGCTGGCGTCACTGCAAATTTTATCATGCCGTAAACAAATAGCGGCAGCGTCATGGAACCGACGCCGGTGGTAAAGAATGTCACGACAAAATCGTCCAGCGACAGAGTAAAAGCCAGCAGTGCCGCGCTGAAAATAGCGGGCCAAATTAGAGGGAGAGTGATGCGCCAAAAAGTCCGCCATTCGTTAGCACCTAAGTCAAAAGCTGCTTGTTCTAATTGAGGATCGAGTTCCGCCAAACGCGCCCTGACAGTAATAGTCACAAAGGAAATATTAAAGACAACATGACCGATAATTACGGTAGGTAAGCCGAGATTGAGGCGAATTCCCGTGAGATTTTCTACGATCCGAAATACTAGGGTAAAGAAAACTAGCAGCGAAATGCCGATCGTAATTTCGGGCATAATAATGGGCAAAAACAGTAAAGCTTCTACAGCTTTGCGCCCCGGAAAATGAAAGCGTTCCAGTGCTAGCGCGATCATTGTACCAAAAATGCTTGCTAGCACAGTCGAAATAGCTGCAATTAGCAAGCTGTTGTTGAGTGCTGTCCAGATTCCGGCACTGCTACTCGTAGCAATCGTTGCGCCTGCATTGCTAAACAAACTGCGGTACCAATCCAGGGTAAAGCCGCGCCAAACGGCATTGAATCTGGAGGCGTTAAAGGAGTAAATAATTAAGATGAGAATTGGCAAGTAGAGAAAGGCAAATGCTAGTACAGCTTGTACCCAAAGCCACTTTTTGCCGATCGCCCGCACGAGTAAATCGAGTTTAGTCATTAGTCAAAAATAGGTTAGCCTGTAGGGGCGGGTTTTACCAACAATCATCGCCTCAAGCCAATAATCTCATAAACCCGCCCCCACCTGTAAATCTCAATATACCTGTTTAAGTTTCGTCAGACACGCGGAAGTAAATTAACACCGGAATCAATATGATTACCGTCAACAGCATAGAAAGCGCCGATCCAAAAGGCCAATCGCGGGCTTTCATAAACTGATTTTGAATCAAATTTCCCACCATAACTGTTTTAGAACCCCCCAATATATCTGGTGTGATGAAAGCGCCGACGGCGGGAACAAAAACTAAAATTGATCCGGCAACAATACCGCGAGTTGTTAAGGGTAAAAATACGCGCCAGAAAGTGCGGATATCATTAGCCCCTAAATCGTGAGCGGCTTCTACTAATACAAAATTGAAGCGTTCTATGCTAGAATATAAAGGCAGAACCATGAAAGGTAAATAGCCGTAAATAAGACCGATCGCCACAGCGAAAGGCGTAAAAAGCAAGTTTAACGGTTCGCTAATAATTTGCAGGCTTTGCAAGGCTGTGTTAACTACTCCTTCGCTACGCAGCAGTATGATCCAGGCGTAGGTTCTCACTAAAAAATTAGTCCAAAATGGAATAATTACCAGCAAAAGCAAAGCATTTCGCCAGCGAGGAGAACGGGTGGCGATGAAGAATGCTAGGGGATAGCCAACTAACAAGCAAGTGGCTGTTGTTAGAAAAGCCAGCCAGAGCGATCGCCCAATTACCCCCAAGAAAAGTCCGCTGAACAAACGCTGGTAGTTGCTGAGAGTAAATATCCAAGTAACGCCCCCGTAAGTACCGCGTTCTAAGAAACTGTACAACAGTACAATTAGCACGGGCAAAATGAAGAAAACCATCAGCCATGCCGTAGCGGGAAATAATAGTAGCAACAGGTTAGTCTGCTGGCGGTTTTTGACACTCATTATTCACTCAAGCGAAAGTTAGCACATAATGCAACACATTTTATATCAAATCCGCATTTTATGAATTATGTCATCATTAATAAATTATCAAGAGGTACGCAATGTCAGGAGAATCGTCAACCCCCAAAATAGTCGTCGTCGGTGCGGGATGGGCCGGTTTAGGCGCTACCTATCACCTAGCCCAGCAAGGCTATGATGTCACCCTCCTAGAAGCTGGCCCCTATCCGGGAGGCTTAGTTGCAGGGTGGAAAACCGCCGGCGGGCGTTCCGTAGAAGCAGGCATTCATGGCTTCTGGTATCCCTACAAAAACATCTTTTCCTTAGTCAAGGAATTAGGACTCGATCCCTTCACGCCTTGGACTCGTTCTTGTCAGTATTCACCGGCCGGATTGGAAGTAGAATCGCCGATTTTTCAGGACGAACCGATCCTTCCCACACCGTTAGGAACCTTTCTTTACACGCGATTTAAAAGGCTGCCATTAGTCGATCGGCTTTCAGCCTTGCCCTTACTCTACGCCGTCCTAGATTTCGACAATTCCGACGAAGCTTGGCGCAGGTACGATCGCGTCACAGCCCGCGAACTATTCAAACAGTTTGGCGTTTCTGCAAGACTGTACCGCGATGCTTTTGAACCGATGTTATTAGTAGGTTTATTTGCACCAGGAGAACAATGTTCTGCCGCCGCAGCTTTGGGAATGCTTTATTATTTCATATTAGCACACCAACCAGATTTTGATGTAGTTTGGTGTCGCGGAACTGTCGGAGAAAAAATCTTTCGCCCCTGGGTTGAGCGCCTGGAAAAAATCGGTGCAAAAGTATTGACAAAGCAGCGAGTTACTGATTTAATAGTTGACAGCAACAACCGAGCAACAGGCGTTGTTTGCGGCGAAGAAACCTTCGAGGCAGATGCAGTTATTTTTGCAGTTGGCGTCACGGGAATGCAAAAAATTATCAGCAGCAGCCCAGCTTTGCAAAGTCGCCAAGAGTTTCGGGATGTGATGAATTTGGGTGCCGTTGACGTGTTAGCTGTTCGCCTGTGGTTTGACAAAAGAATTGACATTCCGCTGCCTTCTAATGCCTGTTTTGGGTTTAGTTCGACTACGGGATGGACGTTTTTTGATTTGAATGCTTTGCACGACGAATTCCGCGACGAACCGGGAACAGTTGTCGAAGCTGATTTTTATCACGCAAATCAATTAATCCCCCTCAAAGATGAGGAAATTGTTTCTCTAGTTCAGCGGGATTTAGCCACTTGCATTCCGGCTTTTCGGGATGCCAAAGTAATTGACAGCAGCGCGATTCGGCTGTCGCGGGCTGTGACGCATTTTGCCCCTGGCAGCTATCAATATTTGTTGCCTGCGGTAACAAGTTATGATAATGTATTGATGAGCGGCGATTGGGTTGTGACTCGCCACGGTTCTTGGTCGCAGGAAAAAGCTTATGTTACTGGTTTGGAAGCGGCAAATTTGGTAATTTCGCGTTTCAGAATTGGGAACAAAGCGGCAATTATTCCCGTGGAAGCTGACGAACCGCACATTCAAATCGGGAGAAAGATTAATCAGTTTACTCGCAGTTTGACTAAAACATTCATTCCCGATTTTTGGCTGCCCTAAGCAGAAGCAAGAAGGAAGAAGGAAGAGGGAATTTCTTGTTTTAAGTGGTAAGGTGTGCATTGCACACCTACCTATAGACTAATAACCAATGACGAATTACTGATGATACTATCTTCAAAAAAGAATACGATTTTAGACAAGCCCCAAACCCGAATCTTCATCAGTCATAGCCAATCTAAAATCTAAAATCTAAAATCTAAAATGGCATGACTATCGCCAATAAGGCCGGCCCTTCCAAAAAACTCCCACCGTAACTCCGATTAGTGCAGCTTCCGATAAACTTGCTAATAAAGGAGGTATGGGTAGGAATGACTTTAAGACCAAACCCAAGAGCACGCACAAAACTAAAACCCACAAACTAATTCGGTTGAGCAAAAATTGTTGTTGCCAATACTCTAAAAAGTAGACTGCTAAAGCTCCCATTCCCACAGCAGCAGCAAAAGGTATCAATATTCCCAGCGAGGGACCTCCGAGAAGCGTAAAGACCTTCCGGAATACTTCCGACTGAATCAAGCCCCACACTAAAAATAACTCCAATCCAACCACGATGCAGTTGACGAGGGCGGCAATTTGCAGCATTTCTCGCCAAGGTAAAAGTTTTAAGCGCCGCAGAAAATTGTTCACGATCGGCAGATTAGGTAGGTTGCTTTGATTTTATAACAGTTTTGCGCTGGCGATCAACCTTTGATGACAATTTGTGAAGTAAAATAAAGATATAGAGCAGTCTCTTGACAAATTAACCCAGAGTACCTGCCTATTAGTTGTTGGAACCGTGAAAGGAAAAAAGTTATGGTGGAGAACACTGTCGATTGTGCTGTAGCTTGCGTCAATGGCTGCGTTCTGGGCGACAAGTGCCCGAAGCGGGAATACGCAGAAGCAACGTCCAACTTTATTGAAAATACTTCTCTGGATAAAATGCTAGAAATAGCAGAGGAAGCGGTGAGAAGGAAACGGACGGAACCCCCCAAATGGATAATTCCTGATTTTCCCGAATAGAATTAGCCTCCCTATTAAAAAGCGATCGCCCTTTTCAAACGGGCGATCGCTTTTTGTATTCCCAATGAAATAGCTGAGCCGAATCAATATATTTCCTGGGATAGAAGCTAAAAGCTTAAATAGCAATTATAATTACAGTTACTTATAGCCATTTCCCATTACTAAAAACAATTCATTTAAAGCCAAATTCGGACATTTTTAATTTAATTTAGTTCAAAAACAAACAGGAGCAAGTATCGTGGCACAGCAAAAGAAACCCAACGCAAAAACAACAACAGAACGGGATAATTTGGGCGATTTGCCTCAAGAAATTACCGAATCTTACGGCACCGGCGTCATCGCTGAACCGGGATTGAACCAATATGAAATCACAACCTTGAACGATAGCAGTTCGGAATACGGTTCCAGCAGTTCCCAAGTCAGCGGTGGAGATGGCGATGCTGCGGCGGAACAAGAAAGTGCCACTGGCGAGCAATCGGTGGGCGGAACTGCGCCTACTCCTGACCTGGATATTGTTGATGAACTCGGAGCCGCTGCGGGCATAGAAATGGCGGACGGAGCTATTTTGCACACAACAGATATGCTTGAACATCGAGATGAAAGTCGGTGGGAATTAGACCCGAGTTCTGCGGAAGATTATCAGGAACGACCGGATTTATAGGTCTATTTGGTACAAAAAAATAGGTAGTATAATAGGAGCGGGTTGACCATTATCCATAGTTAATATCCCAAGTATTTGTAAACCCGCCTCTCATCACTTTTGCTCTCGCAACACATATCCAACTCCCCGAACAGTATGCAGCAGGCGTTTGGAGTTAGTTGCTTCTAATTTAATCCGTAACGCACGAATATACACTTCAATAATATTTGACTCGCCCATAAAATCGTAACCCCAGACTTTTTCTAGAATTCGATCGCGGGTAATGACTTGACGGGGATTTCGCAGCATAAATTCTAACAAATCAAACTCTTTGGCAGTGAGTTCAATTAGTTGACTGCCTCGATAAACTTCACGGGTTAAACCGTTCAAGATTAGGTCTTCAAATTGTAGCTGAGCCGGGTCATTTGGTTGAGTTCGGCGCAGACGTGCTTTCACCCTCGCTAGAAGTTCTTCCATACTGAAAGGCTTAGTCACATAATCATCGGCTCCAGCATTTAATCCAGTTACGCGATCGGGTACTTCATCCTTTGCTGTTAACATAATTATTGGTACTTGCACGCCAGTCGATCGCAACCTCAAACAGATATCTAATCCAGAGATACCCGGAAGCATCCAATCTAAAATCAATAAATCCGGTTCAGCCGTGCGGGCGAGGGTTAATCCATCCAATCCATTGGGGGCGACGGTGACATGATATCCTTCAAGACTAAGTTCAGATTCGATGAACTTTGCCAGTTTAGGGTCATCTTCAACAAGGAGAATGCGATCGCTCATAGCTGCGGATTCCAGACAGGTAAGGTGATAGTAAAAATACTACCTTCTCCGGGTTTAGATCTGATCGTGATACGTCCTTCCATGCCTTCGATCAGGCTTTTGGCGATCGCCAATCCCAACCCTGTACCGTCCCTAGAGCGAGTCATAGACTCATCCACCCGGTAAAACCGCTCAAAAATCCGGTTTTGATGGGGCAGAGAAATCCCAATTCCGCGATCGCCCACATGAATCATCACCTGTTGTTCCTTCTTTTCTAAGACTAACTCAACTGGTTGTTCGGGAGCAGAATACTTGATTGCATTATCAACTAAGTTAATTAACACCTGTTGTAAACGATCCTGATCGGCACAGGCTACAACATCCTCATCATTTGACACCAAAATAATTTTTCGATTGCTAACTTTTTGACTCATCTCTGCTACCTCAGCCACCAGAGTATTCAGGATCACCGGATTCAAACGAAAGTGCAAGTTGCCACTATCAGCCCGTGCCAAATCCAGCAAATCTTCTAACATCCGAATCGTGCGTTCAGTTTCCCCAACCGCTGTTTCCAGTGCTTGCTGCTGATAATCACTTAAATTAGTGCTGCGACGCAGCAAACTTTGTAAATAACCAACTACAACCGTCAGAGGAGTGCGTAATTCGTGGGAAACATTACCGACAAATTGGCGTTGTTGCTCCCAAGAACCCGACAATCGAAACAACATCTCATTAAAGGTTTGCGCTAGTCCTAAAATCTCATCAGGAGCCTGATGCAGTTGGAGTTTTGCCGCCTGCAAATTATCAGCAGACAAAGTGCTAGCTACCTGACTCATCTGTTCCAAAGGATGGAGAGCATGACGAATGCGACTGGCGATCGCCAACATTAACACTAAGATTACTAAAATACTGACAACAATTAGACTGCGAATCCCATCATTTAATTGACGTTGCTCATCAGTGATATCTTGAGAGAAATATACCGTACCCAGCAACTCATTTTTGATCCTCAGAGTTGTACTACATATCACCAAGTAGCGATCGTCCACCTGAACAAAAGTCGGCTCAGCAGGTACTTCCGTCAACGAGATCATCTTCGTAATTTTAGAAGATTGCATATCCATATCAGGTGAATTCACCAAAAGCATCCCATCCTTTCGCTTCACCCACACCATAATTCCTCCTGTAGAAGCTTTATGAACACTTCGAGTCAAGCCAATTTCTAGTGAACCCATTTCACTATAAAGTTCAACCTGTTCGGGAAAACGCATTCCAATATATTCCAGCGTTTGTTTGTGGGCACCAACTAGATTTTGCGACCTTTGCCAGCCAGCCCAAAATGCCACACTGCTAAGTCCTAAAATCGACAGCACTAGCAATTCTAGGGTCAATCGAAACTGAAGCGAAGAAGTGGAAATTCGCTTACCAGTGAGATGGTTGACGACAGCTCTAAATTGGGGAAATTGCTTCATTTTTTTTGTAAGTATTAGTGATAGTAATTAAGTATGAAAATTAGACAAATTCCAACTAGAGCAATCAAAAGCAGCAATTGTGGGATGGGCATCTTGCCCGTCCTCCAAAGGTGGGATGGGCATCTTGCCCGTCCTCCAAAGGTGGTTTATTTGGTATGAGTGAGTCCAGAAATGTAGATAAAAAGATCCATCAGAATGCTCGCTTAAAAGTTTTCCGCAGTGCCTTTAATCTGGTTAAACTCAAATCGTCGAGCATAATCTGCTTCACCATAAAGATTAAAACTAATTGTTGGTTCATCTCCGAGGGCTTCCACATGATGAATCGCATCAGGCATCAAGCACAAAACGTCACCAGGTGCAAGCAAAATATCGCCCACTGTTGTGATTTTATCGGGAAACTTGCGAGTTGGCGATCGCTGCCAAAAAGTATTTTTTTCCTGTCCACCAAGTAGCGCCACCAATCCCCAACTGGCATGATTATGAATCGGAGAAACTGCACCCGGAGCCCAAGCAACCAACTGCACCGTCAGAGGAAAAAATGGTTCATCATAAAGCGTTTGTACTGCCCAGCCTGTCTCAGAGTCAGGCTCAAGGAGAGCAATTTGAAGCCAGGAAGAACTATCTAACAATCTGCGGACAAGGGGACAAATTGCCTGGAGTCGTAAATAATCATCACTAATTCGCTCTAATACATCTTCCAAGTCAGTTAGAAAGCGGTAAAGTCGGTAGGGATGGGTAAAATCTTCAATTTGACTTGTAGTCTCACAAACATGGCACTGTCCATCATCAGTCACCAACCAGTCTTTTCCTGTCATAATTTCTCAACTCGCGGTTAAATTACTGCACTACTAAAAGATAGTCAGGGTTAATCTCCACTCTATAAGACATTCCTGGCAAGTAGATGATGCCTTCCTAATTCCCAGATGAATTTTTGCTGAAGAAACGGACATATAAAGCATTCATAGTTTTATCTCCCATCCATCTCTTCCTCATCTAGCACTCATGTTTTTGAGTGTTAATGTAAACAACCTCAAGTCTTGAGGACAACAAAAAGCCAGAAAAATTGCCAGAGAGCAAGAAGTCTCAAGCAAATATCTGGCATGGAACTATTAACAATTTATCTGGAAATTAGACACATGAAAGTAAAATACATTACCACCATCGCCATTGCCACCATTCTAGGTTTGGCAACAGCTAATGTTAGCTACGCCAACTTCAAGGCGGCCACAAACTCAAACTCTACAACCGTTTCATTCAAGATTGCAGAATCCAATCCTTGTGCTGGTAAAGCCAATCCTTGTGCTGGTAAAGCCAATCCTTGTGCTGGTAAAGCCAATCCTTGTGCTGGTAAAGCCAATCCTTGCGCTGGTAAAGCCAATCCTTGTGCTGGTAAAGCCAATCCTTGTGCTGGTAAAGCCAATCCTTGCGCCGGTAAAAGTAGCACAACAACCGTTCATCCTCAGTTTTACACCGAAAATGGTATGGCTCTTGATGGTCAGGATGTCGTAGCCTATTTCACCCAAAGCAAATTAGTTATGGGAGTTAGCCAATTTAAACATAATTGGGGTGGAACAACTTGGATGTTTGCTAGTGCAGCAAACCGTGATATGTTTGCTAAAAATCCTGAAAAGTATGCTCCTCAATACGGTGGATATTGCGCCCAGGGAACCAGTGAAGCGCATCTTGTTGTGAGCCAGCCTGACGCCTGGAAAATCGTTAATGGGAAGCTTTATCTCAACTACGACAAGAAAGTACAAGCACAGTGGATGGGGGATATCCCTGGTCACATTGCTTCAGGAAACAAAAATTGGCCTGCTATTCTGAATAATAAAGAACTGTTCCGCTAACCTCAAATTGATGCAGGAAATTAGTCGCTAACCGCCACTGACATTACCGCCAGCAGTTTTCATTTCCCTGAGAACAAGGTAATTGTAATTGCGTTATTGCGTAATTTAAAAAGCTGTACCTCACACAATTGACAACTGCTATATTTTCTGAGCGATCAACATATTCGGTGAGTTACCCTTAATAAAGCGTGTTGGTAGTCAGGACTTCAGTTTTCTCTATGCCGATGAACAATTATTATTAGTCCTGACTATCAACTTACTGTGGGTTAGATGGCCGGATATGATATGATGTATGGCAAAAACCAGGTTGATGAAGCCAACCCTCCTCAACAAAAAGGTGATTTATGGAATTTAAAGATTTTCTGGCTTTGCTGCATCCTATTTTAGCTGTTGCGATTGTTTTTCCTATGCTTGGTGTTGTTCTCAATATGGCGTGGCAAACCATGCAGCGTCGCAAGCAAATTGCATCCGGGGATAAGAGCAAAATTCCACCTGTAGTCGGTCAAGAACACGTCAAAGCAGGTCGAATTCTGTCGGGTTCTGTGGTAGGAGTGACTTTGTTGGGTTTAGGCTACGCGATTTTTGAGCATATCTTGAGCGAACAGGTTTGGAGCAAAAACTCGTTTCAGGTTATTTTCATTGTGCTGATGTTTGTGGCGACTATTGCCTCTTTGGTGATGCTCTATCGATCGACACCGGCGTTATGGCGCGGCATATTTGCGACCTTGACGGGTGCTGGTTTGGTGATTCTTGGCACTCAAGATGGCGTTTATCGGCGGACTAATGAATGGTATTGGTCTCACTACTACATTGGGATCACCGCTGCGCTACTGATGGTTTTCTCCCTTGCCATTATTCAAGACATCTACAAAGATCGATCGAATCGCTGGCGCACTGTCCATGTCATCTTGAACTCGATCGCTGTCATGCTGTTTCTGGGACAGGGAATGACCGGAACCAGGGATTTGTTGGAAATTCCTCTGAGCTGGCAAAAACCCTATATTTATAGCTGTGACTTCGCCAATAAGACCTGTCCAAAGCCGTGAGCGATCGCATTACTTCGATATTCCAGTCGAAAATTAGTAGAAATTAGACCAATAAACCCGGTTTCTGAATGTAACAAAGTCGTGGTAATCACAGGGATGAGAACGAGAAACCGAGTTTATGAGGCCCGGAGTGCGTGAGTTCTCATCAGTCATAAATCTTAATCATTGCGAGTCAAACCCTGAAGGCTAACTTGCAAAATCGACAAACCCAAAATTAGCAAAAACAAAACCAACCCGATCGTACAAGCATAGCCAATTTCCAAATCCTTAAAAGCCCGTTCGTAAAGATAATAAACAACAGTCTTAGAACTATTGCGAGGCCCGCCCTGAGTCATAATATAAACTTCTTCAAAAACCTTAGTAGCAGAAATCGCCGAAATTACCGCTACCAAAACTAAATAAGGCTTCATCAGCGGCACAGTAATATCCCAGTGCTTTCCCAAACCATCAGAACCATCAATAGCAGCCGCCTCATAAAGTTCTGCCGGAATAGCTTGCAGCCCTGCCAAATAAATCACCATGTAATAACCCAATCCTTTCCAGATAGTAACTGCCATGACGCTAAAGATTGCTAACTTCGGATTAGCCAGCCAAGAAACAGGAGGTAAACCCAACAATTCCCCCAACTGATTCAGCAGTCCAGTCTCAGCAAACAGCCACTTCCAAGCAATCCCGGCGACAACCATTGAAATCACCGCCGGCGTGTAGTATGCGGCTCGAAACCAGTTCATTCCCCTAAGTTTTTGGTTGCACAAAATCGCCATTCCCAACGGTAGAACCACCAATACAGGCACAACGCAGATGAGATACAGCAGCGTATTCGTCAAAGTTTGCCAAAATGTGCGATCGCCCCACAACCTCTCAAAATTCTTTAAACCCACCCACTGCGGCATTTGAGTTAAATCATATTCGTAGTTGGTAAAACTCAAATAAAAAGCTTGCACCGCCGGCCACAAAACAGTCAAACTCAAAATAAATAAAGCAGGTAGCAAAAACAAATAAGGAGTCAGGTTTCGTCGCAAAAAGGTCAAAGGCATAGTAATTGGTAATTGGTAATTTTACTCGTTAACAGGCAAGGCCTGGGAACCAGTTATAAAACTCGCATTTGTAGGATGCTATTCGGCGCACCGGCGCTGAGTCGTTGAAAAGATTTCTTGTCCCCCCCTTATTAAGGGGGGTTAGGGGGGATCTAGACTTCGCCCCCTACAAATAATAATTATTTAACTCCCGAAAACAAAGCCTGCCAGTCTCCGGGAGAACTGCCATTTTCCCCCTCTTTCACCTCAAAAGTAACATTGCAAGCTTGAGGTTGTTCCAAAGCCTCCACGCACAATTCTGCAATATCTTCCCGACTGACTTTGCCCCTAATATTGTCTCCTTGCTCAAATATTAAAGCTTTGCCACCCGGTTCTTCCGTCAAAGCGCAAGGTCTGACAACAGTATAAGGTATGCCGCTCGATCGCACACAATCTTCCCCTTTCAACTTCCAAGTCAAAATCCCCCCCAACATATCATTCATCCTGACTGCCGGCGGTTCCTCTTCCAAGTTAATTCCCGGACGCCCTGGGCGGGTAACTCCTGCCGAACTCACCATCACAAATCGCGGCAAAGTCTGTCCCCCATCAGCTTTAATAGATTCTAACTCCAGTTGAAAAATACCAGGTGTAAATTTCGGGTTGAGCGCGCCATCATATTCAAACTTGCTCAACATTAACTGAAAAGAATAAATAGTGCTGGGATCGAATTTAGAGTCATCTTTGACAGTTTTCGCGCGAAAGACAGGAATCAACTTATCGAAGGGAACTGCGATCGTAATCCAGGTATTGTAAACAGTATCGAACGAATAGCAATAACCAATTCCATCCCATTTAGCCTCGCTACGCACAATTAATTTGTAGCGCTTACCGTCCCCTTTGACCCGCAGCAGGAGGCCGCTAAATCCTGCGAGATCGATCGGAGGATCGAAGTTGCGGGTACGCACCGAAGCAAAGCCGCCCGAGTTGGCAGTAGAAACATTGCCTGTGAATATGGCTGTATTGTCTGTAAGTACGATCGAACTTTCGCTGGTGCCACCCATCACAATGTCGTCCAGGGCACCCCAAGTTTCTTTTAAATCTTGGCTGGGTTTTGTGAAGTCGAAAATTATTTTTTCGCCTGCTTGAATTAGCTGGCGGCGAACAGCTTGCACTAAATTATTCAGGCCTTTGTATTCGACTATTTCGGGAACATCCACAACTTCCGGCATATAAAATTTGATGCCTTGATAGTATTTTTCCCGCGTTGGGGTGTCTCCTTCTATCGGTTGAACTTTAGTGCCGGTACAGCAGATAACTGCTTCCACACCCTCGGTTACTAAAGGTGTTAGCGTCTCTGGCAGAGTAATATCTCCTTCGACTAATTCGACATTTTTGCCGAGAATTTCTGTTGCTCTTTTGGTATCTCTGACGAGGCAGCGTACCCTATATCCCCGCTGTTGCAGCCGCTTCACAACTCGTTTCCCGACGCCGCCGGTGGCACCGGCTACCAGTATCAGTTTGGGTTGGTCTTTTTTAGTTTTGCTGCTGCTTCCAAAGAGTTGTTGCAGCCAGCTAATGCTGCCAATGAAGGGAATGACGCCGAAATAAGCCAAGGTTTTGAGAAACCTGCCGGCATCCCATTGGGCGGTTTTTTTTTCAGTCATACTAACTTCCTCTGAATTGGCTCAAATCTACTTAGCTGCTTTTGTATTTTAATCGAATTTTCGATTTTTGAATTTGGGCTATTTCCTAGCCTTCCCGAAGGCACGCGCGAACGGGATAGCTTCGCTTTTAGGCGGACTTTTTTTTCACTTCACAATGGGTTTGGGATGAGTTTGGTTCAAGGGAATCTCAATAATCAACTCCGTTCCCTCTCCGGGGGCTGAAATGCAAGTCAATTTGCCGCCGTGTTGTTCCACCGCAATTTCGTGGGTAATCGCCAAACCTATCCCCGCACCTTTGCCAACCTGTTTTGTGGTAAAAAAAGGCTCAAAAATTTTCTGGCGAACTTTTTCTTCCATGCCCCAACCGTTGTCCTTGATCCGAACTGCTACGGCTTTTTCTCCGGAACAAAGTTCAGTCACAATCCGAATTTGTCCGTACTTAACTGGCTCTTTTTTGCCCCCGCAGTGTGACGATAAATTATTGTTGACAAAGGCATCTTCGAGAGCATCAATTGCATTTGCCAGTACATTCATAAATACTTGGTTGATTTGAACTGCGTAACACTCAACCAAAGGCAGAGATCCATATTCTTTGATGAGATGAATTGCTGGGCGATCGGGCTTCGGTTTGAGTCGGTTGCTCAAAATCAATAAAGCGCTGTCCAATCCGTCGTGAATGTCAACTGGTTTAATCTCTGCTTCGTCAATTCTAGAGAAATTTCGCAGCGACTGAACTATCTCGCGGATGCGGTTAGCTCCTACTTTCATTGAACCCAGCAACTTCGGCAAGTCTTCAGCTATAAACTCTAATTCTGCTATTTCTATTTGTGCTTGAATTTCCGGCGAAGGCGACGGATAGTGCTGCTCGTAAAGCTGCAATAAATTGATCATTTTTTGACTGTATTCATTAGCATAGCTAAGATTGCCGTAGATGAAGTTAATCGGGTTAGTAACTTCATAAGCTACCGCCGCCACCAACTGTCCCAAACTTGACATTCTTTCGCTTTGTACCAATTGAGTTTGCGCCCGCTTAAGCTCTGACATTGCTGTTTTTAAATTAGCAGTTTTTTCGCGTTCTCTGGCGACTGATGCTTCTAGTGCTGTATTTAATTTTTCGAGTTTGTCCACTTGGCGCAGCACTATATTAATCATTGCTTTTTTCAGTTCCAATGCAGCGTCTATTT
This sequence comes from Microcoleus sp. N9_A2, assembly GCF_036701775.1. Classification (NCBI taxonomy): domain Bacteria; kingdom Bacillati; phylum Cyanobacteriota; class Cyanophyceae; order Oscillatoriales; family Microcoleaceae; genus Microcoleus; species Microcoleus sp. N9_A2. Next base: position 36,790 of record NZ_JAUBRH010000039.1, read on the forward strand.
CGCATTGTTTCCAAGGCAACGATTTGTACCTGACATTTTCTTGCCACAGCTCGAAGGATTTCCGAGGAGACAGTCGATGGCTGCCATCTTCATCTATTTGAACTGTTTTGTTGGGGTTGCCCGCCCAATTTACGGTCTTAATTACTTCCGGGCGAAACCACAAAACGTATATTTTCTGAGTGGGCGATATTGCTATGGCTAAACACCCGCTGGCAGTGTCTTTAAATCCCTCAGCTTCGGGATAGTATTTGGTGAGGGAGTCTGTATAAAAAATTTCTTTATTTAAATGCTTTTGCACCCACTGAGTTAAGTATTTGAGGGATTCTCCTTGAGGTGTTTGCCCTACTTGATAGCAATTGTCTCCAAATACTATTGCGGCTCCCTGGGCGTTGACTGCTTCTAGCAAATTATGCTGACATTGACCTAACACTTGTGACAAGTTTTCGGAGGTGGATATGTCTTCAAAAATTTTGGTTTGAATGGATTTCAAGTGTAGTTTGTAGTCGTAGTCTTCGTTTCCTTCTTTTGATTGCAGTTCTAAGGACATTACTTGCCCGATAAATTCGCAAGCTGCGCGCAATTCATAGTTGAGGTGTTTTGGTGTATAGTTGTGGCAAGCAATCAATCCCCACAGTTTTTTGTCTTTGACTAACGAGATCGACATCGAAGCTGCAACGCCCATATTTTGCAGGTATTCTATGTGAATGGGAGAAACGCTTCTCAACACGCTGAAACTGAGGTCTAGGGGCTGGATGGAAACAGCATTGTTTCCTGAAACAAGGGAGACGGGTTGATAATTAATATCTGGGATCAACCTCAGCCAATTTAACGTATACAGTTGTCTGGCTTGTTTGGGAATATCTGAGCTGGGGTAGTTTAATCCCAAGAAAGGACTGATATTTTCTGCTTTAGCTTCAGCGATCACAGCGCCGTTGCCTTCGTGGTCAAATTGATAGAGCATAACTCGATCAAAACCCGATATTTTTCTGACTTCTTCTACAGTTATTTGAGATAATTCTTTGAGATTTTGGGCGCTTTGAATTTTGCTAACAGTGGCTCTCACTGAATGATAAAAACTAAAAACAGAAAGATTTTCTGGGCTGGTGGCTAATTCCAACTCGACGATCAATACTTCTTCTACTCGGTGGAGGATGCAGTCAAATTCTAAATATTTACCTTTGTTTGTGACAGAGAGTTTAATGGGATTAACGGTTTTTAAGTTTTCATTAAGCAAACAAAGTTTGAGTTTTTTTAGTTGAACTCGATTGAATAATAAGCTCAAATTTCGACCGATCGCACTTTGTGCATCAATTCCTAACAAATCTTGCGTATTTTCGCTGGCTTGCACTATTTCTAGTTCAGGTTCTCGTACAACAAGTAGCACCCCGTGTGGCTGAATGTGTCCCGATATATGAATGGGTTCTCTGTCGCAGTTTGTCAAGTCAACTTCTTCGAGTGCGGGAATTGTGATTTGTTGATCCATTTTCTTTGTCTTCCGCTGTAAAATTTCGAGAGGGTTCTATTGATTTGAGATTTGAGAGCAAATTGGCTTTTCCATAATAATCTCATATTGTTCGATCGCATAAGGACTCGATCCCTTGACGGACACGGAGAATCAATCATCCGATACTCAGCGAATCAAAAATGATTTAGTCGAAAACCAGCCTGCAGTATGTGTTGCTGTTCAAGCCGCCTCAGCCTTCTAGGAATTTTACTGACTTGGCTCTTCTATACTATCGCTTCCCGATGTTAATTATCATAGCAATTGTTGCCATTCTTCAAGTATGTTTAATAATTTCCCAAAACTTTAATATTTGTGGTAAAATTTTGCCTGCTGGAAAATGGGGATAGAAATGCGTCTCCAGAGCGGCCTACTTACGGAAATATTAAGTTAAGGTGAGGGTGACAAGATATGAAAGTCAAGTCACGCTAAGCTCTTTAAGTATACCCAACAGGCCCGACAATTAGACTGATGATCGACTTCAATACAGTTACTGAATTTTCTCATACCTACTGCATAGCTATCTGTGCCTTCTTAGTTCCGGCAAACTTGCTGACTACTTTGCAGACAGCGATTTTGACAGGGCTAAACCGACCTCGAATACAAGTTTGGGCGTCTGTGGGTGTGGCAAGCCTTTGGGCTACAGCAATGATATTTCACGTTTTTACCTGGTTCGCGATCGGGATAGTAATGCCTCCGACATACATTTTGCTAGTTATGGGAATCACTTGTCTGACAATCAATGTCTGGGCGATCGCTCATCCTGCAAGCATGATGCAATTAATTCGAGTTGCGGTATCAGTTGTTAGGGGAGCTTTCAGGAGAAAGAAGGATTTAGTTGTCTAAGAGAGAAAGATATTGTTATCTAGGAACTCAAAAAGAATTTGGCAGGGGGTAATGTGAAAAATTTCAGGGAAAATATTGGTTTCAGAAGAGTTTTTCGGGTGGCAAATCGTGCTTCCGAGAGCTGAGTATTCAGCGGTTATTCCGGTTCGCGATCGCGACAATCTTCTGTTTCCGGGCCGCGGGGATGGATCGTGCAATTGAGCAGGTAGCCGCCATCGCTTCTGCCGTAATAGTAGCGACATCCGATGCAAATTGCGGGAGGTTCGATCGCACTTTGGTAAACCGGATAATCCGCAGTCGCCAGCAGCGAAAAATCGCGCTGCGTCTGAACATTCCCGATAATAGCGCCGGAGAGTTCGACACCTTGGCGGATGTTTTCGATCCTGGTGTAAGGCGGTAGGTAAATGTCAATACAAAGGCGTATGCCCTGGCTATCCTGCTCGTGGCGGGTAATAGTGCCTCCGAGCAAACCGACGCGCGAAGCGATAGCCGAGGAAAATTCGCTCAGGGAGGTGCAGTAACCGGAGAAAACGTGAATATGTTCGTCCGTAGTAGCTCTCACAGTCAGGCGAGTGGGAATTCGCAATCTCAGGTAAGCGTCGAGTTCGTCAAAAACCGGTTCGGCGAGGGAGAGCATTTGGTTTGCGTCTTCGTGGTTGAGCCCAAAACCCTTGGAAACCTTGGACACGAGGGCTGCTAAGATATCAAAAACTTCGGTTAAGAGCGATTGTAGCCTGCTATCAATGGCGATCGGACATTCTCTCAGCAGCTTTAAATAATCCTCCAACCGATGAGCAATGCGCTGAATGCTGCTAAATCCGAGCATAGCTGCTCCCCCCTTAATCGAGTGCGAGGCTCGGATGAGCTGGTGTATTCTTTGGGGAGCTGGCACGGTATTTTGTAGATCTTGCAAGCCTTGTTCGATAATTTGGATCTGTTCTGTGGCTTCTTCGATAAAGTAGCCAATGATCCGCTGTAGTTGTTCTGGCAGCATAATTTTATTCTCCTAAAGGCAGCCGAGTATCATTAGTCATTACTCAGACATTTGATAGTTTTGAATCGATATTTCACTGATGAGTTATTGGTTTTTTTAAGCCCGAATTTGTTTTATAGAAAATACCCTGAAAACCCCGTGACTTTAGTCCAGGGATGAAAGGGTATGGTAGGATTTATCCTGCCTATCAGATCTACTCTACCAATTGCACAAATGTCTGGCTAGTGTGCTATCGTCAAAAGAGTCGAAAGTTGCGAATTTTGATAAATCAAGTATCTAGCTTAACAGCAGTACGGATGCTCAAAATAATTAATCACAACCAATACTAAGGTTCTGAACCGATTAAATCGTCTAAATCGTCAGTAAAAGACGTTAAAACCTACCCCCAGACTGGAGGAAAGTCACGACCGAGGAAGCTCCTTGTAAGACTAGGATAGCAGACCGCCATTTTTGGCAAAAGGATTGCGCCCGGAAACCCCGACAATAGGGATATTAAGGCTGGAAAGTCTTAAGAATCCCCGTCGCTTTAGCGCGAGGAGTGTCAATCTGACTCACGGCAACTGTAGTGGCAATGTCGAAAACTGTTAACTCTTAACTGTTGACAGTAATTTTTTTTGCTCCGACAGTAGCGGTTGCTACCCCCAACAGCAGCACCGCAGCACCTGCGAGTACCGCCGGCGCGGGCACTTCCCCCAACAGCAAATAACCCAACCAACTCGCCCCAACCGGTTCAAACAAGATGGCAAGAGTTACCAGAGTTGGAGAAATCTGCACTACGGCCCAGTTCAAAATAGTGTGGCCGACTAACTGAGGCAAAGCGGCGGTTAACAAAATATAAAAATATACAATGTCGGGGTAATTAGTATAAGTAGTGCCGAAGGCGAAGGGGAGAGGCAGCAGGACGATCGCAGCAATAGTATAGGCGATCGCGATATAACCGCCAATTCCCAATCCCCGCCGCTGAGCTTCCCGCCCCAGCAGCAAATACAAGCTGACAGCCCAGGAACCAGCCAGAGCCAGGAAATCGCCCAGGAGTTTGCTGTTGCCGGCATGGGCTGCGCCCGCACTTCCGAGGGCGATCGCCATTCCCCCAGTCAGGGCTATAGTAATGCCAGCGATCGACATTTTGCTGAGTTTTTCCCCGAACCAGAAGCGCGACAACAGTGCTACCCAGACAGGATTAGTGGTGACAAGGGCAGTTGAGGCGGCGATCGAAGTATAAGAAAGTGAGGTGATCCAGAGGGCAAAGTGCAGGGCGAGACACAAACCCGCAGCAGCAGCATAGCGCCGAGCTCCCGGTTGCAGGGCGTTCCACTGAATTTTCGACCAAGCAGGAAGCAGAATTAAGGCAGATAAAGTCAGACGAGAGGCGGCGAGTACCAGACTGAAACCGAGGCCGCCCGCGCCTGCTTTCTGGTTCGCCAGCCGAATTAAGATTGATGAAGTTGAGACGGCTAAAACGCCGATAATTAACAATAGGGCGATCGACCAATTCGACGGTTTTTTCGGAATATTCATTTTTTAGGCATTGGGCATTGGGCATTGGGCATTGGGCATTGGGCATTGGGAAAATTTACAAAGCAATTTTCGCACAAATTATGAATAATTTCTATTCTCTTATTCTCCTCTCCTCTTCTCTCTTCCTTCGCGACAAGAGCGATTACGCGCGGCTTCGCCTAACGCGACGAAAGGGGTTCGTTAAAAAATCCAGATCGCCAATCATGAAAAATTACTATACTCAAAAAAAATCAATGTAGAGTGCGCCTAAAATTACCTGACCTCTGTTATAGTTTCAATACCGCAAAAAACCAATTACCCACTTAAAATTTATAACTATCTATGGCTCCTACAGTTTTGATTACAGGCGCTTCTCAAGGAAGTGGCAAAGCAACAGCAATTTTATTTGCAAGTAAAGGTTACGATGTAGTGATGGTGGCACGCGGGCCAGAGAGATTGGCAGCAGCAGCGGCTCAAGTGCAGCGAGAAGGCAATTCGGTATTAGCTATTCCGGGGGATGTTGGCGACCTTCAACAAGTGCGGGCGATCGTCCAAAAAGCCCTAGATGCCTGTGGCAACATCGATGTTTTGGTTAACAATGCCGGCATTTGTCTCACGGGGGCGATCGAGCACACTACCTCCGAAGACTGGCAGCAATTAATGAATACCAATTTTTGGGGCTGCGTTAACACAATTCAAGAAATGTTGCCACATTTTTTGGAACGAAAAACAGGGACAATAGTCAATGTTGGTTCCATTGGTGGCAAAATGCCTTTGCCTCAAATGACTGCTTATTGTGCCAGCAAATATGCAGTAACCGGTTTAACAGAAACTTTGCGATTGGAATTAGCGCCTCAAGGTATTCACGTTTGCGCCGTGCATCCGGGTCTGATTAATAGCGATTTTTTAGAAAGAGCTCAATTTCGCGATCGAGACGAACCCGCAGTCGAATTGCGCCGCCAGCAAATGACCGAAATGCTCAAATCTGACTGGGCAACTCAGCCGGAAGATATTGCTAAAGCTATCTGGGATGCTGTGCAAAATCAGCGTGCAGAAGTTACCGTCGGCCCTGCTTTTGTAGCGTCGGAAGCTTATCGGTTATTCCCCGGTTTGATGCAGTGGGCAATGGAAAAGGGCAAGTTATAATTTTAGTCATTAGTCATGAGTCATTAGTCAACAGAAAAACGAGCTCAATCGCACTTTAAACCTGCGGCAGTGGCTGTGGGATATTTGACAGGAACAAAGGCAAGGCCGAACTGCTGTTTCGGACACTTGACAATATGTACCAATTCGCTGAGGGGATTTTGGCGATCGCCATCCTCTCCAAACTGAATAGTTCCGGTTCCTCCTTCCACACTAAAATTCCGATTGGAAAGGGTTTTCTGCATTCCTTCGCGGCTGGGTTGCTGCTGCATTTCCATTGCCTTAATTAGTGCAATAGCTGCATCGTAAGCTAAGGCTGTATCGGTGTTTACTGTTCCTCTCCACAACTTTTGAGCCTGTTGGGGAAATTGTTTGTTGCGGCTGCTTGACGGATGCCAGGGGACAGATACGACTAATTTTTCCAAAGACTTTAGCTGGGTTGCTGCTTCTAATGTTCTAGGTTTGTAGAGTACCCAAATTCCGGCAATCCAATTGCGATCGCGGTTGGCTTTTATCATAGCGAGCGCGCTGTTTAAGGAATTAGTAACTTGACCATCGGGAGCTAACACGATCGCTGTTTTTCCTGTTTGCTGAATTTCCTTTAAAGCTGTTTGGGCGCTGAAGTTGCTTGTAGATAAATCAAAGTCGCGAATCTTGACAATTTTTCCTTTTTTGTCCTCTTGAAAATACTTTTTGAAAGATCGCGTAAAATAAGAACCTGACGAACTGCCGGGATTGTAGAAAACTGCTGCTTTATTGAAACCTATTTCTCGCAGATACGTTGCTAAAGTTTGAGCGGCAAACCTGCTAGAATAAGATGTACGAAAGAAAATTTTTCTCTGCTTTTCTGTCAGTTCTTCCGTTGTGCTTCCAGGAGACATCAAAACCAGGTTATTTTGGTCGTAAATATCTACTGTTGCTACTGTCATATCGCTGGCATAGTGACCGACTACTCCTAAAATATCCGGCTGTTTTACCAGTGCATTTGCCGTTTTAATTGCCTCTAATTTGATATTCGCATCGTCAGCGATGATGACTTTCAGACCTTTTCCGTTAATAGCTTTGGCTTCGAGCCAGCCTTGACCAGGAAAGTCGCGATCGCTCTTATTATTAGCTACAAGTCCTAAATTAACTTGTGTTTGGGCTTGGGCAACACCGCGCAAAAGTTCTTTTGCCGAATCTGCATTTTTTACAGAACCCTCCTGATTTTTCAGGATAGGAACGGCAACAGCAATTGTGTAATAATTGGCATTGTTTACTTCCAAAAACGCATTGTTAATGTAAATTAAAGTTTCTGGATCTATGCTGTCTTCTTCGTTCCATGATTTTTTGAAAAGATTTAAAGCTGATTGATAATTTGAATTTGCAAACTCCTCAACTCCCTTTTGCTTTAACCGAGGTTCTGAAGTTTTGACTAGGATTTCTTCGCCGCAACTTAAAGCATCTCCCTGAATTAAAGGACAAGTTGGAGGCTTAATAATGTGTAAAAAACTAAGGGTTGCCAGTCCCGCTGTCACTGTGGTAGCTGCCAATGCCAACAAGCCAAAGAGATATTTACTGCGTTTCGGCGGCGACTGCAATGCTGTTAGCGATAGCAAATCCTGCAACACCTTAGCAGCAGATTGATAGCGATCGTTAAAGTGGTAGCACACCATTTTATTCAAGATTTTTTTCAGCTTGGCGCTAATTTGCAGCATGGGGCGATCGTCACTTGAGTAGTGCCAGACGAGTTCGCCAGTTTTTTTATCATGCAAAAGTTCCTCAATCTCTAAACCAGCGATCGCTTGAATGCCGATGATTCCCGCAGCATAGATATCGCTGTTGAATCTTGGCTGATTTTTCCACTGTTCGGCCGGCATATAACCCTCTGTACCAACAGCGCGAGTTTGAGTGATGTTCCCAGACTCGATCGCCAAAGTGCCGATCGCTTTTACGGCCCCAAAGTCGATCGCTACAATTTTGCCGTCCAGCTTGCGCCGGATTAAGTTGGACGGTTTAATATCGCGGTGAATAATACCTTGAGAGTGGAAGCAATCTAAAATTTCTAAAATGTCCAGCAATAAATCAATGACTTGCTTTTCTCCTAACTTTTTGCCTGCAGCGAGTTCTTGGTTCAGCGGCTCTCCTTCAATGTATTCTTGAATTAAGTAAAATTTTCCATTTTCTTGAAAGCGATCGATTAACTTGGGAATGCGCGGACACTTATCGAGATCCTTCAGGGCTTTAGCTTCTTTTTCAAATTGGTGTTGTGCTTCCTCCAACAGTCGCGGATCGCTGGATTGAGGCGGCGGAATTTCCTTGACGACGCAGAGGCTGCCTAAAGCGTCGTTAGCCGTATAGGTTGTAGCAAAACCTCCCTGACCTAATCGATCGATAATTTGATAGCGAGCGCGCAGAATTTCCCCTGAATTGAGACACATAAATTTTTCACTATTTCTCGACAGTCTGCACTCGTTGATGTTGATTTTACCAGAGATTAATTTAGTAAGGTGCGCCCAGCGCACTCTGCTAAAGATATATAAGCAACGAATTAAAGCAAAGAACTAGCATTAATAAAACGACCGTTTAAATCTGCTGGGGTCACGTTCAACACTGTACCCAACAAAGCATTAGTAAAACCGAATCTAATATTAGTAGCTTCCACACGGCCGTTGCCATCGGGATCGAGACTTCGCTGCGAGATGCCGCCCTTGGCAAACAAATTCGTTCCCCCCGTTATAGTTGCAGGATTTATCAACAGCAGTCTCGGATCGTTCAAGCTATAACTTACCTCTTCCAAGGAGATATTGCTGCTGGTAAATGCCACACTAATTCCAATCGAATCACTAGACTTATCAAAATCAACAATTACCGCGTCAGGAACTTCAATTCCAACTAATCTGCTTCCCGCTTGATCGACTCTAAAAACAAATACATCGCTCCCCCCACCACCTTGGTAAATATCCACCTCTCTGTCGCCAATTAAAGTATCATTACCGTCACCGCCCACTAACAAATCAACACCTTGTCCACCGCGCAGCAAATCATTTCCCGCACCCCCATCAAGGAAATCGCTATTTCTATCTCCTGTCAAGAAATCTTCGCCAGTTTCTCCCAAAACATCGTCATCATCTTTGCCACCGTAAATAGAATCATTGCCAACACCGCCTAACAGACTGTCTTTACCATCGTTGCCGAAAATTCGTTCTACATCTGAAGAGCCCCTGAGAGTATCATTGCCGCCCAGCATCCAAACTCCCCCAGGAAAACTAGCAAGTTGTCCTGGTACAAGTGTAATATTTTCAGAAGAATTGTCTCCTAACAAACGAGAGGTGTCTGAATTATCTGGAGTGAGTACCATAGTTGTAAACTTTGTGCGATGTGATTATGGATATTGTGCAATATTCTACAGTTGAGTAGGGTGCGCCAGAACACAGTTACTATGTCTATGGAGCGATCGAGCAATCGCTGGTGCACCCTACTAGACAGATTGATCCCTCCATCTTGGCACAAGCCTGATGGAAATACCCTAGATTAAAATAAAAGTTAAAATTTGAGCCGATGCCAATTATCTTAGTTGAAGACTTGAGCAAAGTTTATCCGGTAGCGATTAAAGAACCGGGACTTAAAGGCACAGTGCGACACTTTTTTAGTCGCACTTACCGCAATATCAAAGCAGTTGAGGGCGTTTCTTTCTGTATTGAACCGGGGGAAGTCGTGGGGTTTCTCGGCGCTAACGGTGCGGGCAAAACTACTACGCTAAAAATGCTGACTGGTTTGATTTATCCGTCTGCTGGTACCGTGAGAGTGTGCGATCGTACTCCTTCCCGGCGCGAGGCAGATTTTCTGCAAAGAATCACCTTAGTCATGGGGCAGAAACAGCAGTTAATTTGGGATTTACCTGTGCTGGACTCTCTGCGAATCAATGCCGCTGTCTACGGCATTCCCGATACAGATTATCGGCGACGAGTCGGAGAATTGACAGAGATGCTGTCACTAGAAGGCAAGTTAAATCAGGCGGTACGAAAGCTTTCTTTGGGCGAACGCATGAAAGCTGAATTGATGGCAGCACTACTGCATCAGCCGGAGGTATTATTTTTAGATGAACCGACTTTAGGTTTGGATATAAACGCACAGTTTAGCGTCAGGCAATTTCTGCGAGAATATAACGAGCGCTATCAAGCAACGGTGCTTTTGACGAGCCATTACATGGCTGACATTACTGCTTTGTGCAAGCGCGTTTTGTTGATCCATGAAGGGCAATTAGTTTATGATGGCAGTTTGGACGGATTGCTCGATAGGTTTGCACCTTATCGGGAAGTTCAGGTAAAATTAGCTAAGCCGCTGGCAAAAGATAGTGCTTTTGCTTACGGAGAGGTAGAATCTATTGAGGGACAATCTGTGCGGTTTTTGGTAAAAAGGGAGGAGCTGACGGTGAGTGTGGCGAAGATTTTGTCGGACTTGGATGTGATAGATTTGACTGTTACCGATCCGCCCATTGAAGAGGTAATCGGTCGCGTTTTTCGCACGGGGAAAGTGTAATGTTTTTGGCTGGCGTTATCGTTCCCCGAATCGGCTCATAGGTGATATCTTAAGCCTAAATTTATTTGAGATTCTGGCTTATATCCAAGCCTCGATCCCCCTAAATCCCCCTTAAGAAGGGGGACTTTGACCGTTTCCAGTCCCCCCCTTATTAAGGGGGGTTAGGGGGGATCGAGGGGCTAATTATCACACAAAAAAATCTAAAATTGATATGACACGATTTATCAGAATTGCTAAAACTTTACTAATTACCTACTACGCTTATATGCTCGAATACCGGGCAGAATTGTTTTTGTGGGCGCTGTCGGGAGCTTTGCCGTTTATCTTGATGGGTGTCTGGATGCAGGCGGCCGAGACTGGTCAATTTGGGCTGAAGTCGATCGACTTTACCCGTTATTTTTTAGCGGCTTTCATTGTCAGGCAAACAAATGTAGTTTGGGTGATTTGGGAATTTGAAAAGGAAGTAGTGCAAGGCACGCTATCTAATAGATTGTTGCAGCCTCTCGATCCGGTATGGCATCACTTTGCCTCTCACGTTTCCGAAAGGTTTGCGAGGCTGCCGTTTGTATTGGGATTAGTGCTGCTGTTTTTTGCACTTTACCCGCAGTCTTTTTGGCTGCCGAGTTTGGGCAGGTTTTTGCTATTTTTGTTGGTTATCGTCTTGGCTTTTTGCTTGCGGTTCCTGATACAGTATACCTTTGCGCTGTTTGCTTTTTGGCTGGAAAGGGCAAGTGCGATCGAGCAATTCTGGTTTCTAATTTACCTTTTTTTATCGGGACTTATCGCGCCGCTAGAAGTGTTTCCCGCACCCGTGCGCGAAGTAGTTTTGTGGACGCCTTTTCCTTATTTGATTCATTTTCCCGCTTCAATCTTGATAGGATTGCCCGTAGATGTAGGCCGAGGTTTGTTGGTAATGTTGGGTTGGAGTGCGGTGTTTTTTGTGTGGAATCGCTGGCTTTGGCGGCAGGGCTTGAAGCAGTATTCGGGCATGGGAGCTTAAACAGTTGACAGTTGACAGTTGACAGTTGACAGTTGACGGTTGACAGTTGACAGTTGACAGTTGACAGTTGACGGTTGACAGTTGACAGTTGACAGTTGACTGATAACTCACCACTCAAAAATAAATCTTTTGCCTTTGCCGTCCGAACGGTTAACCTATATAAATACTTGTTTGTCAATAAAAAAGAATATGTATTGTCAAAACAACTACTACGATCTGGAACAGCTATCGGTGCATTAGTCAGAGAAGCCCAACAAGCCGAAAGCAAAGCCGATTTCATTCATAAACTAGCTATCGCCCTCAAAGAAGCCAACGAAACAGAATACTGGATATTGCTACTTCGAGAAACCGATTATCTCACTCCAAAAGAAAGCGAATCAATCTTAAACGACCTAAAAGAACTCCTAAAACTACTAACCAGCATCATCAAAACAACCAAACAAAAACTCAATGACAGTTGACAGTGGACAATTGACGATTGATACCATTTTTTAAAAGTTATGCAAGACTTATGTAAAAACTCAAAGACAGAATTATCAATGTCTGGCGGTATTTTATCTCTATCACATCTTTAAGAAAATAGTATGACAGTGGACAGTGGACAGTGGATATTTAGCGAACAATCTCCGGCGCTGTCAACTATCAACTGTCCACTATTAACTGTCAACTGTCCACTGTCAACTATTAACTGTCAACTATCAACTGTCAGCACACATCATGCAAAAATGCAATCGGGAGTATTCGACAATTGCATAAACATCCATTTTTTGTATATATAAGTACAAAAGTTTACAATAAAGTCTTATATTAATAAACCCAACGACTGATAAACGGGATAAAAGAGATTCTAATGACAGCCAAAAAAAACCTCATTGTAATCGGCAATGGCATGGTAGGTCACAAGTTCCTGGAGTTAATGGTCAGCTCAGAGGCTGCCAAACACTGGAATTTAATTACTTTTTGTGAAGAACCGCGCGTTGCTTACGATCGCGTAAACCTCAGCGGATTTTTCTCTGGCAAAACAGCGGGAGATTTATCTTTAGTTGCACCTGGATTTTATCACACAAATGACATCAAGCTTCACATCGGCGACAAAGCAATAGCCATCAATCGCGAAGAAAAAATAGTCTCTTCAGCCAACGGTTTAGAAGTTCCCTACGACAAAATTGTTCTGGCCACTGGTTCCTATCCATTTGTGCCATCAATTAAAGGCAAAGACGCTACAGGAACTTTTGTTTACCGGACAATTGACGACCTGGAAGCGATGTCCGATTACGCTAAAAATTGCAAAATTGGTGTAGTAATTGGCGGCGGTTTGTTAGGTCTAGAATGTGCTAACGCGCTGCAAAATATGGGATTAAAAACTCACGTTGTTGAGTTTGCGCCGCGACTGATGCCCGTGCAAGTTGACGATATGGGCGGTGCAATTCTCCGCAGCAAAATAGAAGAGTTAGGGGTTTCGGTTCATCCCAGCAAATCTACCACAGAAATTGTCAGCGAAGATGGTAAACTTACTAAAATGCTGTTTGCTGACGGTTCGGAATTGGCAACAGATATGATTGTGTTTTCTGCTGGCATTCGCCCCCGCGACGAACTTGCCAGAAGTTGCGGTATAGAAGTAGGAGAACGCGGTGGCATTGTGATTAATGATAGCTGCCAAACCTCCGATCCTGACATTTATGCGATCGGAGAATGCGCCCTGTATCAAAATCGCATCTACGGCTTAGTTGCGCCTGGGTATACTATGGCAAGCGTAGCAGCAGATATTTTGAGCCGTGCAGCCGATGGCCGACAGGATGCCCCCGCTACAAGCACTTTTACTGGTGCGGATATGTCCACAAAACTCAAACTGTTGGGTGTGGATGTGGCGAGTTTTGGTGATGCTTTTGCCAAGTCGGGCGATGCTAAAGAAATTGTTGTCACTGACACCTTCCAAGGCATTTACAAAAAATTAGTTTTAAATCAAGACGGCAGCCGGATTTTAGGCGGAATTCTCGTGGGAGATGCTTCGGCTTACGGCACTTTGCTGCAATTCATGCAAAATGAAATTGCTCTGCCACCGCATCCCGAAGATTTGTTAATGCCACCGCGAGAAGGGGGAGTGCCGGCGGGTTTTGGAGTAGACAGTTTGCCGGATTCGGCTCAAATTTGTTCTTGCAATAATGTTACCAAAGGGCAGATTTGTGAAGCGATTCGCGATCGCAATTTAACGGATGTTCCCAGTGTCAAAAAATGCACTCAAGCTGGTACGGGCTGCGGCGGCTGCGTGCCTTTGGTGACGGATATATTCAAGTCCGAGATGAAGAAAGCTGGGTTTGCCGTCAAAAATCACCTCTGCGAACATTTTGAATATTCTCGTCAAGAATTGTACCATTTAGTGCGCTCTCAAGAGATTAAAACTTTTGAGGAGTTGATTGAAAGACACGGCAAAGGTAAGGGCTGCGAAATTTGCAAGCCGGCTGTTGGTTCGATGTTAGCTTCTACTTGGAATGACCATATTTTAGAGAAGTCTCACGTCGGTTTGCAAGATACGAACGATTACTTTTTGGCAAACATTCAGCGCGACGGTACTTATTCGGTGGTGCCGCGAATACCGGGGGGAGAAATCACTCCCGATAAGTTGATTGTTTTGGGGGAAGTTGCCAGGGATTTTGGGCTTTATACTAAGATTACTGGCGGGCAACGGATTGATTTGTTTGGAGCTCGCGTGGATCAATTGCCGCATATTTGGCGTCGGTTGATTGATGCGGGATTTGAGTCGGGACACGCTTACGGTAAGGCTCTGCGTACTGTAAAATCTTGTGTTGGCAGCACTTGGTGCCGTTTTGGGGTGCAGGATTCTACGAGTTTGGCGATCGAAGTTGAATTGCGGTATCGTGGTTTGCGATCGCCCCACAAGCTCAAATCTGCTGTCTCTGGCTGCACTCGCGAATGCGCGGAAGCTCAAAGCAAGGATTTTGGGATCATTGCGACAGAGAATGGTTGGAATTTGTATGTGTGCGGCAACGGCGGCATTAAGCCACAGCACGCGGTTTTGCTGGCGACTGATATCGATAAGGAAACGCTGATTAAGTATATCGATCGATTCTTGGTTTTCTACATCCGCACGGCAGACAGATTAGAACGCACTGCTACTTGGTTGAACAAACTTGAGGGCGGGATTGAATACTTGAAACAGGTAATAATTGAGGATTATCTGGGCATTTGTGCTGAATTAGAAGCGCAGATGGAACATTTAGTGAATACTTATCAATGTGAGTGGAAAACGACGATTGAAGACCCACAAAAGGTGCAGCGGTTCCAGCATTTTGTGAATTCCGATTTGCCTGATCCGAGTATTGTTCGTGTTGCGGAACGGGGACAAACGCGGCCGGCTAACGAACATGAAAAGGCTCTGGCTGGAGTTTCGGAATAACCCATATAATCGGGTTTCCAAGCAGAGCCTAGGAAACCCGGAGATCCCCCCTAGCCCCCCTTAATAAGGGGGGAACAAGAACACTAGATTGAAGTAAATTAATCTCGTTCCCAGGCAGAGCCTGGGAATGAATTCCGGGATGCTCTGCCTCCTTCCGCGAGGCGAGGTATCCTCAAACCGTGAGGCAGAGCCTCGAAACCTACGTTCCCAGCCGGAGACTGGGAACGAGATTGAAGTAAATTAACAGGAAAAGAAAATGGTTCAATCATTACAAGTTTCCGATACAGTAACAACTTGGGTAGATGTGTGTTCTCTTGATGCGATCGCCCCTTAT
This sequence comes from Microcoleus sp. N9_A2, assembly GCF_036701775.1. Lineage (NCBI taxonomy): Bacteria > Bacillati > Cyanobacteriota > Cyanophyceae > Oscillatoriales > Microcoleaceae > Microcoleus > Microcoleus sp. N9_A2. The sequence goes on from NZ_JAUBRH010000039.1 coordinate 52,041, forward strand.
ACTGGAGTTTGCGCTTTAGTTGCAGGGGAACAAGTGGCGATTTTCCGAGTCGGAAACGGGGATGAAGTTTATGCGCTTAGCAATTACGATCCGTTTAGCAAGGCTTTTGTGTTGTCGCGGGGACTTGTGGGCGATCGCAACGGCACTCTCAAAGTTGCTTCTCCCATTTACAAGCAAAACTTTAGCTTGGCTACGGGCCAGTGTTTGGACGATGAAACGGTAAAAATTCCGACTTTTACGGTTCGGGTTGCTGCCGATCGCGTCCAAGTAGCTGTTAGCTAGATTTCGCTGCTTAATTCTTCGATCGCCCTCCGCCAACACCTAACATTCCTGTGGGTGCTGGCGGATTTTGCATTGGGGCCCTCCCGACTCAGTATTTTTCGTCTAAAATAGAGTCGATTGGTTCCATACTTCAGGCTCGCTCAAAAAATCTCAACTAATATCGGAGCTGATGCGAGGATTTTCAATGCAAACAAACTTCAGGGGCAGGGTATCGGTATGTTGTTAAAAAAACTTGTTTCCGAAAATAATCCCCAGACTGTAGCAGAGTTAATCCATGCCCAACTCAAAATCGGTCAACTGACTTGGGGCGAACTCAACATACAAGTTTTCGGCCAGCACTGGCGGGACGAATCTTTGCACGAAGTGCTCAGAGAAATTGCAGCTAGGCTCGACAAAGAAACAGCGAGCCAAATTATAGAATATCTCACGGATCAAAACGGTCAACAAGAAAAATTTATTAATTTGTTTTTAGCAGCGCAATGCCTGTTAAAAGTTAAAAATGATGTTAATAAAAAAACCGCCAAAAAACTGTTAAACGCTTTAAAAAAGTTATCGCAATACGGTACGGGTTTCCTGATTCTTTATCAAAGCGCTCAAGAATTGCAGGAAACTTATCAAATTCGCAATCGATCGATCGCGGCGATCGCCCAAACTTGGAAAAACGACCCGCAAACCCTCCCCTGGCTGAAAATACTCGCTCACTCCACCGACTGTGGCGAAGTCCGAGCCACAGCAGTCGAAGCAATAGCGCGTGGTTGGCCAGATCAGCCAGAAATTTACCTGATGCTCAAAAACCTCGCCAAATCCGATCAAAGCTGGGCAGTGCGATCAACCTGTGTGCGAGAAATGGCTTCTGGTTGGCCAGACAGCAGCGATACCTTGCTGCTGCTGAGTTTCCTGGCTGAGTTTGATCAAAGTCCCGCAGTCCGCACCGCAGCACTCGAACAGTTGGCCTCTAATTGGCCCGATCGCACAGATACCTTGCTGCTCCTGAGAAACGCCGCCGAATCCGACGAAAATTTGGGAGTGCGAGTCTGTGCGTGGCAAGAAATAGCCAGAGGTTGGCACAGCGTTTTAGGCACGGCCTCCCTGCTCAAAAACCTTGCCCAGACAGGAAGTTCCATCTTGCGAACAGTAGCGGTGCGGGAGTTGGCAGCGGGCTGGCCTGCCGCAGGCGACGTTTGCCTGCTGCTGAAAACCCTAGCCGAATCCGACAGCAGCAAAGAAGTGCGGACAGCAGCCTTAGAAGAATTGGCCTCGCACTGGCCCGGCAAGCCCGACATTTACCCGCTCCTGAAAACTAAAGCCGAGTCCGACGCGAGTTCCAGCGTCCGGCGCGCAGCAGTGCAAGCAATTGCCTCTGGCTGGCCCGGGAACCGCGAAACTCTGACTTTTTTGAAAAATATAGCATTGGGCGATCGCGACGCCGACCTGCGCGAAATAGCCCTAAAACAGATAGCCACAGGTTGGCCCGACCACCCAGAAACCCTGCCCCTGCTGCAAAAAATAGCTGATTCCGAGGATTACTGGACTGTGCGGCAAGTAGTAGTGGAAGCTGTCGCCACACTGGCGTCAGGCAGTCTCGAAGTCTTTGGCTGGTTGCAAAATCTCGCCGAGTCAGACAGACACCTGAACGTCCGAGAAACTGCGGTGGAAGAGATCGCAAAACGCTGGTCTCACCGGGCCGAGACGCTGCCTTTCCTCAAAAGCCGGGTAGACTGTGAGCATGATTCTCACCTGCTGAGCGTGCTGGTACGGGCGATCGTGCGGGGGTGGCCCGACGACCCGGAAACCTTGTCTTGGCTGAAAATTCAGCTCGATTCTGGGGAAGCGGTGGTGCGGCAAGCGGCGGTGCTTGAACTCGCTTACAACTGGCCAGACAATCCTGAAACTTGGATGCTGCTGGAGGCTAAAGCAGAGGGCGATGAGAGTCCGGCTGTCAGGCAAATCGCTTTGCAAAAGTTAGTGCGCGGGTGGACCAATCAGTCTCAAACTTTCGAGTGGCTGAAAATTAGAGCTCAAAAAGATGAAGATTCGCAGGTGCGGGCGATCGCCCTGGTAGAGTTAATGCGGGGATGGAAAGACGAGCCGGAAATGTTTGAGTTTTTGCGCGATCGGGCTTTGAGCGATGTTGACAATCAAAACGGTTCTTTTCCTTACAATCCGCGATTTACAGCACTTGAAGCGATTATTGAACATTATCCCGAAAATCCGGGAGTTGTGCCGTTGTTGCGATCGCTTGCCGTTTCCGACGCAGAAGAGCAAGTGCGGGCCTTAGCGGGTCGCCGGCTACGCAGCCAAGATTGGTAAACAGAAACAATCCTTTAGACACCTCGGAAAATTAATCATGCCTGCTCTTCCACCCTTGCTCAAGAGTTAGCGTGCGATGCTGGCTTTTTAGTCCCAGAAGATGTTCATCCATTCCCCACACTTCTATTGTTGCCAATGGATGCTGAGATTGAATTTGTTGCACTCGTTTGCGGAGTTTTTTTTCCAAGAAGCTTGGACATCTGGGTTAGATAGTTCGTGTTCTGGTCGTGGTACTCGTAACCTTAACTCTAACAAACGTAGATAGTCCCAACATCTTTGGACACTGACAGGACGGTGAGCGTAAATTACTTATCCAGTCAGCCACTTTACGACTATTCCATAATCCTCCATCAGCGGAAGGAGTTTGTAAATTTTGCTTCATTTGTGCTTGTTCCGCTTGAGGAAGTAAAGGTTGACACCCGCGATGTTGATGACGTTTGTCTTTCAATCCCTCAGCACCTAATTCGTTGTAACGACGAACTTTCGCGATATATCGAGTTACGACATTAGCCCGTGACCGAAGCAACATCTTCTATAACTCGTCCGCTTGCCAAAAGTTAAATTATTTGGTAGCGCGTCCGTTCAATTGGAGCCGATGCTTGACGATAAAGTTTAGACAACTCTTCTTTCGGGAGTTTGAGGAGGCTCCAACTTTAGACGTTTAGGCATAACTTGTCTTCCTTGCACTCTTAACATTCTTTCAGTATATCATTCCGGCGCAGCCGGAAGAGATATTAACAGTTAACACTGGGACTAACTCAAACGAGTGACACTCAAACGAGTGACACTCAAATGAGTGACACTCGAAAAAGTGACTGTGCATTAACAAATCCCACCAGTTATACCTGAAATATCAAAGAACAAAACTTAAATCTTGAGAGCAACCACATTATGTACACCGAAGAAAGAAGCTTGAACAATGAAACTATGGCGCTCGTCGCCGATACTACTGCTCAATCAACTCTGGCATTTGCTGAAACCACTGGAGTAAACAAACCCACTTTACAAACTGGTTCAACAGGTCAAGCTGTCAAGGAACTACAACAGCTTCTATATCATTGGGCATATTATTTCGGGCCGATTGACGGTATTTTCGGCGTCCAAGTTCAAAACGCCGTCAAAGGCTATCAACACCGCGTCTTTTTAAAAGAAGATGGGATTGTCGGCCCTATCACTTGGGAAGCACTATACTCTGGTGCACCTGTGAATATGCCGGTAGTCATGAAGGGCAGTTCTGGTAATGCTGTTAAAATTGTTCAGAATGTCTTGAAAATAAATGGATACTATTTCGGCTCCATTGACGGATTCTTCGGGGCGATGACAGATGTAGCAGTGCGACAATTGCAACTCAGCAAGGCTTTACCGCAAGATGGAATTGTCGGCTACAGAACTTGGCACGCCCTCAGCAAGTTACCGAACTAATTACGGGTTGGATTCATATAAATTCCGGTTGCACGAGCGAAATAATTGTTGAGTGTTGGCTGTTGAATCGGGGTTGAAAAACTCAATGGTTGAGTGTTAACTGTTGACTCGATTTGATTATTTCGATGCAACCGGAAACTATATGATGACGTTGGCTGTTGGTATTTTGATGCTGTATGAGTTTGGTTCATTTCAATTGAGAATTTAAGCAATATCTAAAGGAGTAAATGTAATGGGTACTAAATTCAAGAGAAGAATTCTCTCAATTGATGGTGGTGGTATTCGGGGTATTATTCCTGCGATCATTCTCAACTACATTGAAGAACGCACAGGAAAACGCATAGCAACAATGTTTGATTTTATTGCAGGCACTTCAACAGGAGGAATTTTAGCACTGGGTTTAACGAGAAAGAACTCAGACTCTAGCATCAATCGTGAACCCGAGTATACCGCTGCCGAACTTGTAAATTTCTATAGCAAATATGGACAAAAGATTTTTAATGAGTATGTTCCACTGGATTTTGATGATTTGCTACAACCCAAGCACAACCCAAAAGGTAGGCAACAAGTTTTAAAGGATCTTTTAGGTGAAGCTAAGGTTGAAGAGGCATTACGAGAAATTTTCATTCCGAGCTATGATATCGAACTCAGAGCACCAATTTTTTTTACAAGCAATCGGGACGCAGAGGAAATCAAGAGTTTTGATAGCCGGAAAGTATGTACGGGATTCAAAATGTGGGAAGCAGCAATGGCAACTTCTGCTGCACCCACATTCTTTCCACCCTACCAACTCGAAACGGGACATCATACCGATGAGGGATATTACGCTTTGGTAGACGGCGGAATTTTTGCAAATAATCCTTCTTCAGTTGCAATGATGGAGGCGATGATTTCTTACAAGAAAAAGACTGGTGAAGAACTACAACGTACTGAAACCCTTGTTGTTTCTTTGGGTACTGGCTCACTCACTAAGAAATATAAGTATAGAGACGTGAAAAATTGGGGACAAATAAAATGGGCACTTCCCTTACTTAACGTTGTTCTAGATGGCCAAAGTGAATCGGTTGCGTATGAACTCGCTCAGCTAATGGTGACTAAAGGAGATCAAGAAAATAACCGAAACTACTATCGTTTTCAACTTCAATTGAGTAGCGATAATGGTCACGATCAAATCGACAACGCAAGTCCCAGTAATATTGAGTACCTACAGAAGCGAGGTGAAAAACTGATTGAACATAGTAAGAAAGATTTGGATGAGTTGTGTAACCTTTTGAAGGAGGACACTGAACTATATTCTAATTAACCGCAACGTTAGATCGAGATCTGGTTGGAAGATTTTTAATGGGGGTAAGACTTTGTGTGTATTCATTCCCAGAAAAGGGCATCCCAAACCGCACCGCTTCCCCCATTACCGAACAGCGAGCGATCGCACTCCGAAGCCGTTTTCTCCCACCTGAGCAACTGTTCCCGAAAAGCCGGGTCTTGCTTCGCCCGCTGCACGAGGCTTGCAGTTTCCGACGCACAAGAGCAAGTGCCGGCTTTAGCGGGCCGCCGGCTTCAAGTGTTAACAATTAACTGTTAATAATCGATTAAAAGGGCGATCGCACCCCGCACCGATTCCCCCATTATCGAGCCGCGAACGCTCGCGGGCGCCGTTTTCTCCCACAAAATCAACTGTTCCCGAAAAGCCGGGTCTTGCTTCGCCCGCTGCACGATCGCCTGACTGATGACTTTCTTTTGTATCTGCTCTGTTGGGATACCTTGCTGCTTCAAATAATCCAACAGCCGCTGCACACTTTCGGCGAATTTATCTGGCGTCTGAGACATCAAAATAAACGAAATTTGGCGCACCATTCGCTGGTAGATTTCCTGTCTTCTCAGCAATACTTCCTTGTGGCTCGCCTCCGCCGACTCCGCATTGTTACTAGGAACAGCCAAGTCGAGCAAACTCAAAATTTCAGTGTCCTTGGCTAAAACCTTTTCCAACATATCTGGATAAAGCTCCAAAATGCGATCGCCCAAAATCTTGCCATTCACCAAACGGTTCGCGCTCAGCCGCAGTAAATGTTGTTCTCCTGCCGACTCAAAAAATTGAACGTTGAATTTGAGTTCGTGGCTTTCCAACTCCACCCGACGCAGCGTAAAAACCAAAGCCTCCCAATTAGGAGATTCATCAAAACACACCTTCACAATAGAACTGTCCTCTTGATGCTGCCGCCCCAATTCCCCCGACTCAAAATCACGATCGACCGGCAAGCGATTTGCCGCAACTTTCGCAGTATAATCAAACTGAGTAAAAACATAGCGACAGTCAACTCTCGACAGATCGACATCTTGAACTTGCCAATTTTGAATGCAGCAACCCGTAAGCTGCGTCCCCTCCAAATTCGTCCGAATCAAACGGCACTCAATCAAACAAGCTTCTCTTAAATCCGCCTCACCCAACATCGCATCCATCAAATAAGCGCCGCTCAAATCAGCTTTCCGCAAATCAGCACTTCGCAAATTAGCTTCGCTCAAATCCGCCCGCAGCAAATACACTCCTTGCAGGTTAGCTCGCAGCAAAAGTGCCTTCTTAAAACTCGCTTTCAATAAATAAGAACCCGCCAGATTAGCTCGACTCAAATCAGCATTATCCAGCACCGCTTCAGTCAAATCCGCCCCCGCCAGCACAGCTCGGTGCAAGTCAGCGCCCGTCAGATTTGCCGATCGCATTTGAGCGCCATTCAAGTCAGATTCAATCAAATTTACACCGATTAAAATTGCCGATCGCAAATTCGCTTCCACCAAATGCGCTTCCCGCAAATTAGCACCCGTTAAATTAGCACCAACAAGACTGGCGCGGTTGAGATTCGCCTCCATCAATTCCGCCGCCATCAACTTCGCGCCGTCGAGTTTAGCCCCAGCAAAATTAATCTGGTCAGATTTAACTCCTTGAAGATTAGCACCGCCCAAATCCGCTTCCGGGAAGGCGGCCCAATTAAGCTCTGCGGCTTCCAAACAAGCAAGGCGCAAATCCGCTTTAGCAAGATTTGCCCCGCTCAAATTTGCCCCGCTCAGATTCGCCCCAGCCAGCCCCGCACTGCGGAGATCCGCGCGGCGCAAACAAGCCCCTATCAACTGGGCATTGCTCAAAAAAGACCAGCTCAAATTAGCACCGGTCAAGTTAGCACCAGTGAGGTCTATATCTCGCAGGTTAACACCGCTTAAACTAGCGCCGCTGAGGTCAATGTGACCAAAGTTGCGCTCTCCCTGTTGATAGCGCTGTAAAAATTCTTGTGTTTGCATTCCGCAGATTGGGGGGCTGGCAATTTAGCTGTTTTAGGACGCGCTGGTCAATAACTTTAACTGTAAACTACGCACAGAACACGAGCGGGCTAGGCACGGGGACACTACTCCTACTACTTACTGCAATAACTCATGTCCTCCGGGTGATCCGTGGGTACTTTACCCCTATAGATAGCAGCTCAAAGGATTGGTTGCGTAAGTTCTATTTCTAGTACCAGTTTTACAGACTTTTGTAACTTCAAGTAGCAGAGTTAACATCTTATACGTTGGGAGCATCTCATATTTGTTAAAACACTTCTTCTGGCTCTTTCCTTCTTCCTGCTTCCTGTCTCCTGCCTCAAAACTCCAATTTTGGGCTTGGTTGCGTTCATTGAGATGCTCCCTATACCCTGCCCTGCCGGAGAGTGTTTTTACCAGAAAGAATTGGTTTAAAGCCGGAACCCTTGCAGGGAGAAATTAAAAGAAGACTATTCATTACTCCAATCCTCTTCCTTCCAGGTAGAGGTCGCCCTCTTGCGGTCAACTGTCAACTGTCAACTGTCAACTGAACTAAAGCGCTGCCATTCTTGCTGCAAGTGTTTTCCCCATTTAGTCGCTAGAGGAATTTCTGTAAAAGGAACCTGCACCGCAGCAGCATCTTTCAACAAAAATTCGAGGGCGATTGGACTTCCCGAATTCGGCGGTGACTCTAAATCAACTGCCTGAGAGTTGACTAACAACCGCAGCGACTCCACGTCTTTTAAAGAAAAAGTTTGCAAATTCACAGGCCCGCTGCGAGTAGGTTTTCCCCAAGTTAAACTGTCTTCTTGCTGACCGAGTACAGCATAAATATCGTACTTGGCTTTAGCGAATTGTTCGGCCCAGACGCGATACGCTTCCAGCTTTTGATACTCGTTCCATCCAGCCCAAGCCAGCCCGATAAACATTGCCAGCAGCGGCAGCCACATTAAACCTCTTTCCATGCAATACCCTTGTTGAAAATAGTCCAGGTTCTGTTTCTCATCTTCTCTAATGATACAATTAATTGAACTCGTAAAACTTGCTCTGCAATTCTAACTAGAAATTAGAGCAATTTTTGATCGAGCAACAGCCACCGCCGAAAACTACCAAACGCCCGCGTGGGAGATATCCACAAGTCGTAGCAAGGAAAACTGGCGATCTCGATGAAAATTCGGTTATTGTGGTGAACAAGCCTTCCCTCAACGGACGATCGGCCATGAAAAAGTTTTTCCTTCTGTGCTTATTTTTAATCGGGCTCGGCTGGGCGATTTCTAATTTCCCAGGACTTGCTACTCAAGGCACTTACGACTCGATTGTGCTGGATTTCCGCGAAGATTTGGGTGCTGCTGAGATTGCGAAAGAAGTAAATGCGATCGCCCAACAGTACCAAATCGCACCGCAACTCAACAGCGAATTCTCAGCGGGCGACAATGTATATGTAGTTAAGGGCGATCGCACTTTGCTAAATGCCCTGAAAAAATCAAATTTGGCTAAAGATACCGAATACATTGAACCCAACTACGTCTACAGCGCTTTCGAGATTCCCAACGACCCCATGTATACCAAGCAGTGGAATCTCCGCAGCATCAACGTAGAATCTGCCTGGAACGAAACCAAAGGCAGCGGCACAACAGTAGCGATAATTGACACGGGTATTACTCCAGTCGCTGACTTAAAAGAAACCAAATTTGTACCGGGCTACGACTTTGTAAACGATCGCGCCGAAGCCTACGACGACAACGGCCACGGTACTCACGTCGCAGGTACTGTCGCCCAATCAACTAACAACAATTACGGCGTTGCGGGCATCGCCTACGAAGCAGCTTTAATGCCGCTAAAAGTGTTAAGCGGCAGCGGTGGCGGTACGGTTTCCGACATCGCCGAAGCGATCAAATTTGCTGCTGACAACGGCGCAGATGTCATCAACATGAGTCTCGGCGGCGGTGGCGAAAGTCAGTTAATGGAAGAGGCGATCGACTACGCCCACTCTAAAGGCGTTGTCATCATCGCAGCAGCCGGCAACTCCGGCGACAGTTCCGCTTCCTATCCCGCCCGCTATCCCCACGTCATCGGCGTTTCCGCCCTCGGCCCCGACGACGAAAAAGCTGGTTATTCCAATTTCGGCGCAGGGGTTGACATTGCAGCCCCCGGCGGTTCAGAAATGGGCAAGATCCTGCAAAGTACGATCGACCCGGAAACCGGCGCCGAAGTCTTTGAAGGCTACCAAGGCACTAGCATGGCTTCTCCCCACGTTGCAGCCGTTGCAGCCCTTGTCAAGGCCTCCGGCATCACAGAACCAGACGCAATTCGCAGCGTACTCTTGCAGTCCTCGCGAACTGTCACTGAAGATCCGTTAAACCATTTTGGTTCGGGACACCTAGACGCAGCCGCAGCAGTTCAGCTAGCCCAGCGCGGACAAATTAACTTCCGCGATTTCTTCCGCTGGCTGCGCGACAACGGCTATCTCAGTCCCCGTTTCTGGATTGACGGCGGTGCAGTCGCCCTGTTGCCTAAAATTGCAATGGTGCTCGGTTCTTACCTGCTGGCTTTCTTTATGCGGAATTATTTCCCCTTCGCCTGGACTTGGGGCTTTTCCGGCGGCTTGATGGCTGGTAGTTCTGGGTTCTTTTTCCTGCGGAACTTGTTTGTATTTGACTTGCCGCAGTGGCCGATGCGGGTGATGGGCAGTTCTATTCCCGAACTCGGCGGCGCAATTAATGGCAGCAGTATGCTGAATCCCTTTTTTGCTAGCGTTTTGATTCCTGGGATTTTGATTGCTTTACTGTTGGGACATCAACAGTGGAAGTGGATCGCGATCGCAATTTCGATAGGTTTTGCCAGCAGTTTAGCGGTGAATGCTTTTGTGTCTCCCGCAGTCTGGGGATTGGGCACAGGTTTGGTATCACAAACATTTTTGATTGTCAATGCTTTTCTGTGTTTCGGACTGGCGCGTTTAGCAATTAAAACAGAGGTGCGATCGGCATGAGTATTACTGTTAAAGGCAAAATTGAACGCAAAGGATTAGGCCCGGGTACCTGGGCTTTGATTGGCGAAGATGGAGAAACTTACGAACTTAAGAATGCTCCTTCTGAGTTGAAAAAAGAGGGTTTGAAAGTCAGTGTCAAAGGTACAGTCCGCAAGGATGTGATGACTTTTGCGATGATCGGCCCGGTGCTTGAGGTGCAGTCTTTTGATGTGTTGTAGGTCGATCGACTAATCCAGCTTTCGAGCAAAAAAAACCCCGGCCAAAATTGGCTGGGGTTTATTAATCAGGGTGCATCTACTAATCTAATGTCCGGCCTCACAGCACCTCTTTCAGGACACTTTGGCAGAATTTCCTATAATTTGTGGTTTGGGGTGCGATCGCTCAAAAAAAAACCCCAAACCAAAATTGGTCGGGAGTTAATTAATCAGGGTGCATCTACTAATTTAATCTCCCGCCTCACACCACCTCTTTCAGGACACTTTGGCAGAATTTCCGATAATTTGTGGTTTGGGGTGCGATCGCCAAAAAAAACCCGGCCAAAATTGGTCGGGAGTTAATTAATCAGGGTGCATCTACTAATTTAGTCTCCGGTTCGAGGTGTACCTGTTCCGGACACTTTGGTTGATTTTGCGAAAATTTGTGGTGAGGGCGTGCGATCGGCAAAAAAAACCCGGCCAAAATTGGTCGGGAGTTAATTAATCAGGGTGCATCTACTAATTTAGTCTCCGGTTCGAGGT
>NZ_JAUBRH010000040.1:0-28100 GCF_036701775.1 Microcoleus sp. N9_A2
CGTCGCTTCGCTCGTCTTTCATCCCACCACCAAGCGGAGTACCGCTATGGTGGGGGAATTCCCGCCTGTCTAGTTAAATGGCGAGAGCATCTCAAGTCTGGTAAATTAACCGTCATTTTTGTAGAGGCGCGTTCACGCCCGATCGGCAATATCAGCCAGATATCGGCGCAAAACAGCCCCGACACCTGCATATTATGGTTGATCGACCGGACTAGATAGCAGGAAGGTCATCATCCAGGTTCCAACCCGTAAAGCAGCAAGGCAAGCAACCTACCGCGCGATCGTGTTCGGCAAGTGCGGAGGCTGGAAAAACAGCGGCTTTTGATCAAACTCATACAGAACTGTGGCCCCAAAGTGTGTCTGCGGAGGTTAGGCTAGTGAAGAGATGAAAAGAATAGTTACGATCGAGACTTGATTAGTCTACCTTGTAATTTATTACTCAGTTGTCAAGCCCAACAGTTTTGCATTCTCGCGATGAGCGAGACTCTTGGCACTTCCAACAAGTGGGGAACTCGACCGTCAAAGAACTTGGGTTTGATCGCACAAGCCCTTAGTAATACGTAAACACCTTACGGATAAATCGCCGGAACAATCTTGCAAGAAAACCCATATCTAGTATGCAAAACCAATTCACGGTTCACTTCTGGGGCGTTAGAGGTAGCATAGCGTCTCCCGGGGCAGAAACAGTACGTTACGGGGGCAACACGCCCTGTATAGAAATGCGAGTGGGTGACAGTCGCCTAATTTTCGATGGCGGTACTGGATTGCGGGTTTTGGGACAAACTCTCCTGTCCCAGATGCCCGTAAAAGCTCATATGTTTTTTACTCACTCTCACTGGGATCACATTCAAGGATTCCCATTTTTTGTCCCAGCTTTTATTCCTGGGAACTGTTTTCACATCTATGGGGCTATTGCTCCTAATAAGGCTACTATCCAGCAGCGCCTCCACGACCAGATGTTGCACCCCAATTTTCCGGTGCCCCTGCAAATTATGGGGGCAGACCTGAAATTTAACGATATAGAAGTGGGAAAACCGCTGGAACTCGGAGAGATTAAGGTGGAAACTGCTTTGTTGAACCATCCCGGAGAAGCTATAGGCTACCGCGTCAACTGGCGGGGGTATTCGGCTGCTTACGTGACTGATACCGAACATTTTCCTGATCGTTTAGACGAAAATGTGCTGTATTTGGCTCAGGATGCTGAGGTGCTGATCTACGACGCTACTTATACCGATGAGGAGTATTATGCCGAGAAGAGCAGCAAGGTCGGCTGGGGACATTCGACTTGGCAGGAAGCGGTGAAGGTGGCAAAGGCTGCTAATGTCAAAAAGTTGGTGATTTTTCACCACGACCCGCTGCACAATGATGAGTTTTTAGACAGGGTGGGAGAACAAGTGGCTCAAAGGTTCCCGAATAGTTTGATGGCGCGGGAAGGTTTGTCGTTACAATTGCTGCCTCCTGATAACGATTTGTCTGAAGCGTCGGTGCAAGCGCCTCAAGTGCCTGTCTGATGGTTCTGAAATCTTGAGCTCGGAAATCTCAAATTTAAGTTAGGGCTGACCTCAAAGATGGGTACAAGCCCCCGACTGCTGTCGTGGAAAACCAAAAAGTTTAGACCAAAGTTCAATCTCCAAGATTGTATCTGTGGAGTCAATCTAAAATCTAAAATCTAAAATCGACTGGCGATCGCAATCTGGCTAAGTATGTCAAAATTTTAAGCGTGTGGGTAACTTCTTCTTGTACCGCTGCTCTGACTCCAACTTCTGTTGCCTTGGGAAACTTTGATGGTTTGCACCTAGGGCATCGACAAGTCGTGCAGCCAATTTTAAATCGATCGCCTGGGTCAAGTTCTGCGACGGTTTTTGCGTCGGGGCAAAACTTGCGATCAAACGCTGGCACAGATCAAAATTTGCCAAGGGAACATTCGGCGACCTGCGAAAATGACTCAGCAGCACCGCCCAATCTAGCCGACAGCAGGCATAATTTCGATGGTTTAATAGACCCTAGGACAGAGGGCAACAGCCTCTCTGGTCGTGATTCTGATGGGGTCGATCGGCTTTACAGCACTGTGGTGACATTTGATCCGCACCCGCAAGAATTCTTTACGGGTCAACCGAAAAAACTGCTAACACCTCTGGCAGAAAAGGTAGAATTGCTCGCAGCAATGGGCGTCGAGCAACTTGTGCTGCTGCCGTTCGATCAAGAATTGGCGGCTTTGACTGCTTGTGAGTTTGTCGAGGAAATTTTGGTGCGACAACTAAAAGCGAGTCGAATTAGTGTGGGGGTTGATTTTAGGTTTGGACGAGGACGCGTTGGGACGGCTGTGGATTTGCAGTCGATCGCCTCGGGTTACGGTATTGATGTTGCGCTGATACCCCTGCACAATTGCGCTGAGGGCGATCGGATCAGCAGTTCCGCCATCCGCGAAGGTCTGGCATCCGGCGACCTCAGAAAAGCGAATAAGTTACTAGGGAGACCCTACAGTTTAGTCGGGACTGTAGTTGGCGGACAGCGACTGGGGAGGACGATCGGATTTCCGACTGCTAATATCGAACTACCACCGGAAAAATTTTTGCCCTGTTTTGGCGTGTACGCGGTGCGAGTCTCGGTCAAGGATGGAGGCGGAATCATCAAAGATGAAAGTTCTGCCTATAAGTGGGAAAATCCCAAATCTCTAATTCCCGATCGATCATCAAATGTATCATTCATAAATGGGGTGATGAATGTTGGCCGCCGCCCAACGGTAGACGGCCTGCAACTCACTGTAGAAGTTCACCTGTTAGATTGGTCTGGGGATTTGTACGGTCAAACCTTGAGCGCAAGTTTGATAGAATTTTTGCGACCCGAACAAAAATTCGCTTCTCTGGATGCTCTTAAAACTCAAATTCAGGCAGATTGTGATGTTGCTAGAAAGGTGTTAGCTGCTAATGGTTAATAGATCTATTGCAAAAATATTTGTTAATCAAAATTTCGGACGCTGCTCAAAGCCATCCCACATTTTTTTTGTTGTGGGATGGGCTTCTAACCCGTCCGAATTATGAATTCATTGTGTACAGTTTTACTTGGGCGATTGAAATCGCGTCTACACAAACGAAGTCCTAGCTGAGAGGAACTAGGAATCAAAAAACCAGCAATTAAAAACCAACAATTAGCAAAGTAAATCAACGCAATTAACGTAAAATGCGGAACGCTTAAAAAGCTGGCTGTGTATTTCTTCTTCCTTGTTCCTTCGGTCTAATGACTACTGACTACTGACTACTGACTACTGACTACTGACTACTGACTTCTACTTAAAAATCAGGGATATGAGAGAACATATTGAGCGGCTCAAACAAAATCTAGGCAAAACTATTGTCGGCAAAGCGGATGCTATTCGCTTGGTGCTAGTAGCCGTGCTTTCCGGCGGTCACGCGCTGCTGGAAGATGTGCCTGGTGTGGGAAAAACGCTGCTGGCGAAGTCTTTGGCGCGATCGATCGATGGGAAGTTTCAGCGGATTCAGTGTACTCCCGATTTGTTACCAACCGATATCACGGGTACTAATATTTGGAATCCTAGCAGCGGCAAGTTTGAATTTTTGCCCGGCCCAGTTTTTGCTAATGTTTTGCTGGCGGATGAAATCAATCGGGCGACACCGCGAACTCAATCAGCTTTGCTGGAAGTGATGGAAGAAAAGCAGGTGACGGTAGATGGAGTTTCTCGGAATGTTCCAGCGCCGTTTTTTGTAATTGCGACTCAAAACCCGATCGAATATCAAGGCACTTTTCCACTACCGGAAGCGCAGATGGATCGGTTTACCTTGTCTTTGACTTTGGGCTATCCGGCTGCGCTGGAAGAGTTGCAAATGTTGGAACGGCTTTCTGATACTTTTACAGTTGAGGATTTGCAGCCTTGTATTTCTTTGGAAGAGGTGCAGGAATTGCGCCGTTTGTGCGCTGGTGTGAAAGTGGAAGGTTCTTTGAAGCAGTATATTGTTGATTTGGTGCGATCGACTCGCGAGGATGAAGAGATTACTCTGGGCGTGAGTCCCCGTGGTGCGGTAGCTTTGCACCGGGCATCTCAGGCTTTGGCGTTTATTTCGGGGCGGGATTATGTTACCCCAGATGATGTGAAGGAATTAGCACCGCACGTACTTTCTCATCGGTTGATTCCGGCGGGGGGAAGGAGGGCGAAGACGATTGTTGATAAGTTGTTGAGATCTGTTCCTATTCCTTAAAAAGCTTGGAATCGGCGGTTGAAACCGCGTCTACACAAACAAAGTCCGCCTCCGCGGACTAAAGAGAAGACGGCGGTTTTAACCGCCTTTGTCTTCAACCCGCGGAGGCGGGTTTTGTCTTTATCGACGCGGTTTCAACCGCCCGGTCTTCTTATCTTATAATGATTGTTCAATAGATCCTTGAAACAGCGCTACTAATTTTTTTGCTTCTAAATCCACATTGTGTTGTTTCGCTACCCGTTCTGCTCCTGTTTTCCCCATTTCTTCTAGCTTTTCTAAAGGTGCTTCCAATGCCGCGCGCATCGCCACAGCTAATGCTTCTACGGAACCGGGAGGAACTAACCAACCGCAAACACCGGGTTCTACGAGTTCCGGGATACCAGCAACATAAGTGCTAATTACAGGTCGATTGAGAGCGAGGGCTTCCATAATTACGACGGGTAAACCTTCGGCAAAACTCGGCAATACCATTGCGCGGGAAGCTAAAATTTCTTGCTGAACTCGATCGCCACTAGCCCAGCCGGTAATTTCTATATAATTTTGCAGGCCGAGTTGTGCAATCTGCTGTTCAATTTCAGCCCGTAGCGGCCCGTCTCCGACAAATACCAATTTAAACTCCAAGCCTTCTACTGCTAGCTTGCTGGCGGCTTCTAGCAGTAGCAAATGACCTTTTTGTTCGCTGAGCCTGCCGACACAAACTAGGCGGGGTGCTGCGGGTATGGGGATGTGGGGGTGAACTAAAAATGCTGCATCGACTCCGCAGTGTATGACGTGGATTTTTGACCAATAAGTGCGATCGCACCACCGAAAAAGCTGACTTTTGCCGAAGGAACTGACTGCTGCTACAAAGGTCGATCGTTTAATTTTTTCATCTAAGGAAAGAAGTGTAGCTTTATCAAATTCTTCAGGGCCGTGAACCGTGAAGCTGTAAGTCGGGCCACCCAGCACGCGGCACAGCATGGCAACAGTTGTGGAATTTGTGCCGAAGTGAGCGTGAACGTGAGTTGTACCGGATTCTGCAAACCAATTTAACAGAATGCAAGCTTCTGCTAAATAAGCTAGATGCAGCAAAATCCCGCGTTCCGAGTGCCAGCCAACTTTGAACATTAACTGCAAAGCTTGGAGGAATCGAATTGGTCTAGTTGCGGCAGTGCGGAGTAAACCCCACGCTAAGCCCTGTACGCCAACTCCTAGGATGACTTTGGTGAGTTCTTGTTCTTGTTTGTCTGCGCCGTCTACGAGTTCTGATTCGCAGGATCTGATGGAGTAACGCCCGACTTTGATGCCGCAAGTTTCGACGGCTAGGAGTTCTCTGCGGACGAAGCTGTGGCTGACTTTGGGGTATTGGTTGACTAGGTAGGCGATGTTCATGAAGAGGGAGAAATTTTTATGGTAAAACTTAGATTAGTCTAGCTTTATGGACGTGCGGGGCGATCGCTTTTGGTGGGATGGGGGCGGTAGGGCGATCGGCTTAGCGTTTTGGTGGTTTTGAGGGTCTTGCCAATGCCTGATTAATATTACCTCCACCTTCATCTCGATCTCGTGCAGAGTTTTTTTGAGGTTTTGGTTTTGAAAGATTAGATTGCTGGTTTAATTTTAGCTTTTGATTTAATTTACCTTCTGTTGTTTTTAACGATGAAAAATCAACCGTAGTAAATCTACGATTATCAGGTAGGTTCATTACATCTAATGGAGTCGGTAAAACAGGACGTTCAGAATATTCATTTACCTTTCCATCTTTTTTGGGTTTGCCAATACATTTTTTTTGAGTAGAATCGCATTCAATCTCCATATATCTAGTCTTGTCTATATCTGGACTTTGATCCCACCGTAACATCGCCAATAACATATCAATTCGCGGTAACTGGTTTAAATGCTCGACTTCTTCTCTAGTTTTATCTTTTGGATAATCCTCACAACAAATCCAATCAAGTACATATTTCTGAAATGCTTTCACTGATTCTTCTTCTTTTTCCGCAGTTTGAGATTTGTCTTGTTCGCCAGTTTTCCACTCAGTACCGTTAAATAGATTGCTGTAACGAGAGGTGCGATCGCTCAAATGCAATTCATAGTCAATCTTCAGCGCACCCATCCCCAGCGGTTTACCCATACCAAGGGAAAAACAGTATTTTTCACCCTGTTTAGCAGTTCCCAGTTGTTGTGACTTCTGACTGCTGAGACTCAACACCCATAACAATGCGCCCAATTCAACTTTGCTCAAATTTTCAAAGTGAATATCAAACTTAAAAATCACACCTTTTTTAATTGGGTTAATTTGAGTAGTCTGAGTATCTGAAACTTCTTTCTTTTTATCCAAATTAAGTTTAAGTTTAAATTCAGGATTGCTGCCTTTATGCCAATACAGCTTATGACCGCGAATTACTGTATTTTTAATTGGTTCACTTGCATAGTGTTTTAGTTCTGATTTGTCTGCATTTGGTTGAACCAAATAGTGCGAAAAGTTACTCGGTTTCGGCCCAGATAGGATTTGAGGAGTTAATGGTTTATCTTGATACCAGATACCATTTTGATTGCTTTGGTATAAGGCATCTGTAAAAAATACTCTCCCGGCTCTTTGTTTTTCAAACTTTAGAGGTAATTTTTGTGATTCAGATTCTTGCTTGACCCAGCCAAAGATTGCATCAGCTAGATCAATTGATGCTAATTTCCTCAAATCTTCAGGAATAAAATCTAAGACAGTCGTTGCGTGTCCATTACCTTGAGGAGAGTACGGAATACGAAAATTAGGGCTTTGACCAACAAATCCTACTATATTTCCACTTTCATGAGGACAGTAAAACACAGGACGATTTTCTTCTAATAATCCCCAATCCTTATTAAAGGGTGATTCTTTCTGAAAATTAGTCAGAGCATTACGATAATGCTCAATTGCTGTACGATCTATTTGGAATCGGGCAGCATTCTTATCCTCAGCGAAAATTAGGCAATGATTACGACGAGGTGAAGGTTCATTTCCTTGTTTCATGTTTCCACTGGTAACAAGCACACCTTTTTGGGGATGGATATCTGGCATTTCAACATCATGAGCAAATAAGCGTTTAGCTCTGTCTGTGTTATCTACAGCTACACTTCTATAGCTAACAGAAATATACCGACGCTCATATTTATCATCATTGAATTTTTTAAAATTTGGCAAGTTAAGAGTTGTTTCTCTAACCCACGCAAATGTTTTACCTTGTTCAGTCTTAGCTGGTTGAATATACCATCCTTGACTATCTTTTTTTAGATAGCCAGCCTGAATTTTTTCGGGATCAACACGATCCCTGTATTCTTTCCCCCAAGATTCTTTCTTGGGATTAGAGGCAACTGCCCGGAAAAATAAGCGATGCTCATCTGATACTCTGTCAATTTTACTAAAACTAACGATCTCAACTAAAGTTCGTAGCATTCCGCGTAAGCTGCTACCAGGAAGAATAGGAAGATTATCCTTTCGGTATGTAAAAAATGGAGCAAGAGTTTTTCGTCGGTCTGTCTCCCATTGTTTTTTCTCCTCTTCCCACTGTTTCTTCTGTTGCTCTGTGGCATCTTGTGGTGGCTTCGAGTATTTTTCTGGAAGCTCTGAATATTTAGTGAAATTAGTAGGAATCATTCCGCAGCGAATATACAGAGGAGATTCAGTAGTTAAAGTGCATTCAATTCTGCCAGTGTGGCGCTCTAAATGATATCGATCGCCATTTGGTAAATCTTCTGCTGCGACGATTTTTTCAGGAAGTTCGACAAAATTGTAGGGAGCTTTAGCTATACGATCGGTTTGTGTGATTTCTTTGATATGTTTAGGATTCATTGTCAAATCTCCTTACGCTCAAATAAAATTACTCACTCTTTATTTCAACTCTCACTCTTGGTCAAAGATAATCCCTTCATACAAAAGCTCGATCGCACATTCAAACTCAATACTGTCTAAAGTGATCGCCTCTCCCGCTTCATACCCATAATAAAGCCACATTTTGCCTTGGCCACGACGATAAACCTCAACGGCTATTTCTTCTGAATCCACTAAGACGTATTCTTGCAAACTCGGAATCTGACGATAATATTTAAATTTTTTCGTGCGATCGTAAGTTTCTGTACCAGGCGAAAGAACCTCAACAATGATTTTAGGGTTTTGAATAAAATCGCGAGCCTTCAAGTCATCTGAGTCGCAAGTTACAACTAAATCGGGATAGAAATAACGACTTGATTGACTAGGCTTAACTTTCGCATCTGACACATTTGCCTGACAACCTCTCTCACGCAAATGAGGTCTTAGGGCTGTATAGAAGTTAAGAGAAATGCTATTATGAGGAATCGTACCGCCTGTCATAGCTAAAATTTCGCCATCAACATATTCATGGCGAAGTTCCTGCTTGGCTTCCCATTCTAGGTATTCTTCCGCCGTCATTTTTTGAGTGTATTGAGGTTCAGCAATCATAATTAGGTTCCTCGTAAATCAACTAATCGACTGAGATAAATTCTCGCGACTCCACTATCATTATAGTCGATATAGTGATGCACGAGTAAACGGACTGGATTAACCAAGCGATCGCCATTCAACTCGATATCAATAAATGGCACGGCGTGTCTGAGCCCTTGAGAGCCATCCCAAAGCAGTGTAAACTTATCTCGCTTGATGCCATTAGTTCCCCAGAGAATTTGAGGTTCACATATATACTCTGTTTTCTCTAATTCAGTTACCACACGTGCTTTTGGTCGCTGATTAGCCTTCCAAACCATAACTTCACTGTTTTTACTAAACATTCGACATTGCTGAAGCGTTGACCATCGTAATGTAGGCAACTTATATTTGTGGAAAAGGTCTTCTGGTTTAGTTTGGGTAAGTAGTGTTCCATCAGATTCAAATCGTCCCCAGATCACCCCATCATCAGCGTGAGCTAATAAGTATTCTAATTGATACTGTTTTGCCTGAACTTGTAACCAATTATGCAAAGACGGCGTATCGATAATATCTTGAGCATCTTCAATTGATTGGCAATCGGGTTTATTCATTTTTTTTTACCTCGTCAACTAATTGATCGACAAATTGTTGTAATCTGTCAGGGTTGGTCACATCAAGAGGTTCGTTTTCAGATTTTTGAGCGATCGTCCATGTATCTTTATACTTTAGCTTCTTTTCTTTATCCCATTTATGCCAAGTCAATGTTGCATTTTTTCCCTGCAATCTTCCTCTACCAATACTGCTTTCACCTCCTACAGGTAAATCGCTTGTCCACAAATCTTTTAACAAGAGTAACAGCAATCCAATTTCATACTCTTTTGGATTGCGTAACTCTAGTTCAATAGTGACATCGCCACCAAAGATAGGTTGTTCGTCAAATAATGCACCGTGATATGCACCTCCTGTAAAGCGATCGATCGCAATTCTATTTTGTACTAATTCTGTTGCATTTTCAATGACTTTCTCGTGAACGACTAAACGACTTGCTTTTGCTTCCTTTTCGTCAACAAAACCAAAGAACTCCTTCAAAAGTGTTGAATTACCGCCCAATGTATTAACAATTCGTTCTGCTCTATGGCGCAATACTCCGGCTAAACTTGTACCGGACAATATTGGTTTTAGTTCATCATTACGATGGGATTTCAAGTGTACAACATCAGGAGCGCGTCCAGTTGAATCTTGGCCGGAACGGATGAGGAGAGAACCGACTAATTTGAATTCGGCGTGGATGGTAAAGCGATCGCGCTGATCGCTCTCATTCTCTAATGATACTCCCAGCGCTGTAGCAATGGATGGATAAGTTGCGCGATCGGGTAATAAACCTGTGCGCCAATGTTCAAAATTCAACCAGGAAGTGCGATCGCGCGAATCTTCCAAGTTAAAGTTCCAAACCTGCCACTCTTCGACATGACAGCGACCAAAACCGCGCCGCTTTTTCATGCCAATCCCAATTTCAGCTTTTTCTAAGCCTTGTAAAGCCGATGCTAAATCATTAATTAATGCTTGCTGTTCTCCAGAATTTTTATCCTTCTCTACCAGTAATTCAAAGGAAAGTGGAAATTTTGTTCCTGCCGCTAACAGTTCCAAGTCGTATTTATGACCGGGTTTTGCTGTACCAGTTCTAGGGTCAATTTTTACACCATCTCTTAATTCCACAGTGGGGATAATGCTGCTGATAGCATCATTGATAATTAATGGACTTTGTTCACCATCAGGATCGCGACGAGTACCACCAAATAAGCGAGTAGCCCGATCGCCCTTTTGTTCATCTACACCATATCCGTGTTCGTATTCCCGCAAGTAGTTTCGCAAAGCACCAGCAATGGATGAACCAATTAACAGCGCGCAGTCACTCACAGAATCTCTCAGTAAAGCGAGATCCGTTGGACTATCAGCGTCACCGCTTCCCAAGCAAGTCGGCGTATCTAAGATTAACGTACCCCGGACAATGATGCGTTGGGCGATCGGGCGCTGATAGCGGTTGAGACGTTGTTGACTCATCAGTTTTTCTCCTTAGTTGCCTTCTTCGCTACCGCCATAATCAGCCGCAGCGTATACTTTTGGGCTAGCTTATCCTCTCTAGCGCGATCGTCATCAAACTTGCGCTCAACATCAGCAATTTTTACTTCTATTCCATTAATCCAATCACTCGGATTTTCTAACCACTCGTCAAGCTGTTCCCTGAACGATTTATTACCAATTTTTGTCAGTTCAAATTGATTCCTGGCATTCGATGGTAAATTGTTCAGCAGCGAAATAACTAAATTACAATCGCCGTTGGGAAGTGCCTGTCGTGCAACAGATTGTAATCGCGATAATTGGCTGTTAGTAATGCCTTTTTGTTCTTTTGGCAAAGATAAAGTTAGGTATCCAACCTTTTTTTGAAGATATTCTTCTAATTTTTGTTCTAGCAATCTTTGTGCCATCTGTTCCGCCAAAAGATGCGAACTTTCTTTTTTTAATGGAAGTAAGCTAGAGGTACTAGATGGCTTTGATAAAATTACTGAAATATGTTTCTCTTTTAACCAATTAACAGCAACTCGCCCAAAACCATCTTCTCTTCTCTCTCCAATTCCATAACATTCAAGTTGTTTAATTTGTAATTCACTAATTTTAACACCTTTAAAAACTATAACCGTTCCTGCTGCCAATGCCGGAACTTGCGGTAAAGGCAATCCCCATTTACGATTAAATCCACCAATCAAAGTGCTACCTGCAAAAATATTGCTAGGTTTGGGTAATGAAATATCTGAGATATTTAATACTTCTTCGACAGCCTGTTTAATTAACATTGGATCTGCAACAGGCTGACCGCATTCATTTCTTAAAAGCGTATCACTTAAAAGTGTAATGCTTAAAATTTCATCACTTTCACGGTCTTCTGCTGGAATTCCTACTTCATCCCAATCATTAAGGATTTTTAAGTCGATAATCTTGGTATGTCCGTATCCAGCACTTTGAGAACCGCCTAACCAGATGTTTGGTTCGGTGACTAATAACATTTGAATTGTTGTTGCGTCTCCATCTTCGCAGAGGATGATTGATTGAAATTTTTGTCCTGCATCTAGGGCATCATAGCGGAAGAGTTCACCTTGATTGTCTGTAGAACGTCCTTTTTGGCGATCGCGAAAATTATGAATATTAATCCGCCGCTTTTCTTTGTATAATTTAACCTCTCCCCGTTCTTTTGCCAAAAAGTATTCACCCACAAATTTAGGAGTTTCTGGATTGTCTCTTTCTTCATCAAGACTAAAATCATAGACAAGTATAGACGAATCCTCATTAAGTTCCTCATCCTTATCTTTTAACCAACATAAAGGCAGGGGAAGAGTGCGTTTTTTTTCTTGACTCAAAAGATAAGCATTTAAGTAACGGGTACTATTGGCCTCAAAGAAAAGTTGCTTCACTTTTTTACTGCTTAAATCCAGTTCTGATAAATTATTTTGCCTCATATAACGCCCAATAATTGCACCACGAATCATGCTACCAGGAATGTAAGAATAGGAAACATCACTGTTGGGATCTCCTTGAAATGAAGTAGCAAGCAATGGTTGCTGAGTTTCCAATGACAAAGTAATAGCTTTCATGCAGCTTTCTCCTTAACTTGTGTTCCAAAAATGTTCGCATATTGAAGGGTAATATCATTACCTTCTGAATCGTGTAGCGTACATCGAACGCGACCACGACCTCGATTCCGTCCGCTACCCAAGCGTCGGAGTGCCAAAGAACTAACAGCTAAAACTGACAGCATTTCATTACTTGGCATCTTTTCAAAAATAAAATCAGCCGTAAAACAAACTTCCCGCAAAACTACACGAAATGAACGCAAACTACCTTCATCTGTTATACCGGATTGTGAGTCTATTGCAGTTTGGCGGCGGATAGTAGTTAAAGAGTCAAGAACTTCTGTTTTTGTTAAAATTTTCTCCTCAATCTGGAAAGCCACAGCTTGACGTAAATCTTCTGGCAAACAAGCATCACCTACATGAACCGCACCCATTGTTCCCAAAGTGCTACCAAGAGTGCCAAATAGTTTACAAGCAACATCTCCCCAATCCTGTTTATGATTAGATAAAACAGCGATTAAGTTATCGCATTCTTCACTCAGCAAACCTTTAAGAGTACGCCCCCGCAAATAGGGAAAACCATAGAGATCGTGTTCGACTTCTTGGTCAATTAAACCTGCGACTCCATCTCCCCGTCCAAACATAGTATCACTCAGCAGTTGTATTGTCAGTTGATAAATCGGCATTACATTCTTCCCTCAATGAGATATAAAATTCCATAGCTTCAATGGCATCAAAATAACCGCAAATTCCATCCAGCCAACCTTTTTCAGCTAAACCTACACCTTGACCGCTACACTCTGGGAAAGTTGGCAATTGTTCGTTTTTGATTCTGTAATTTTTGAGAAAATTCTTAGTTGCATCAATTCCTTGACGCAGCACATCTCGTAAAGCAATCACCTTATTATGACGAGCTTTCCATTCCTGGTCTTCATTGAAGTGTTGAACTACTTTTGTGAAGCCTTCCCAAGTACGCCAATCAGTATCTTGTTCTTTTTTTAAGCTAACAGGTCGCATTGATAATGAGGCAACTTTATCAAAATCAGGAATTTTTACGCTATATTCGCGTTGACGAATATCTGAAATTGACCCGCTTAAGCCACTTGCTGCTAAATGCCAATCCAAAGCTGAGAAATCTCCTTTATTTTCATCTTCTTTAACAAACTTTTTCGCTTGACGACATAAGTCTTCGCTAAGTTGATAAGCGCGGGCAAAGGGATAATGAGTTTTAACAACACAAATTCCGGCACAAGCTTTAATCGGCTCACCATCAGCAATTGTTTGTTCTTCAAATTCTTGCAAAAAAATAGCTGCCAGTTCTAATCCTAATCTTCCATCACAAACAAAGGTAACGTCATCACCACCATAGACGAGGGGGCGAAAGGGCAAGTTATTACCTTCAATAGCAAACTTACCCATAACTTTTTTGATTGTTTTACCATTCTCCTCTACATCAATAATTGATTTAACCAGTATTTCTACCACTTTTCTAAGCGCATTAATACCAGCCTGATTAACACTATGGGACAATTGACGCATAGCGATAATGTAGTCTCGATTGGATTTACCCGCGCCAAAGTTTTGAAAGCGTTTACCCATGCCATTGCCATCAGCATGAATCACAGCAGCATAGCTGGAATCTCCTTGAGAACGACCCATTTTATCTGTTCTTAGAGGGAATTGATACGAACCTAAAGAAGTGGCAAATATTTGTTGCAGCTTATCGTTAGCTTTACTAACAACTTTATGTTTTGCATCAATTTCTCTAGAAATAAGATAGCCTTCATCACTCTCAAATTTCTCGCTCATCCCTACAGCAACTAACTGAGTTGAACGACAAACTGCTGTCACACCTAAACCTAGCAGCGGTGCGGAAGGTATCCTGCTGCGTTTTTTAATATCTAAGTCATTTTTCATTAACTCCTGAACTACTTTATAAAGAGATTGACTATCCCAATCAAAGTTTTTATGGACAGCGACAAGATTGATTCCGGGGGCTTCTTCTAAGATTTTTTTACTCAAAATCTTAGTAAACTCCACGGCATATTTCTCATCGGAAAATAGCAAGACTGTATTGCCACCACCTGCATAAACTAATTCCGCAGCTAGTCCATTTTCTTCATCTTCGATGTGTGGTTTTGCATCTGGTTGATGTTTTGTAGGATCGAATGCGTAAACTTTGCGATTTATATCTTTTTGCGCGAAGGTATTTAAAGCTTCTCTAGCCCAGTCATCTGTTGCTTGAGAAACGAGATAAGATGCACCAATATTTTCGCGCAAGCGGTTACTACCGTAAATGTAAGGTTGAATTCCTGTTGTGTCTAGTACAGTGACAGTAAAATTTTTCATCTTGCATCCTTATCAGTTTTTTTAATCCATTCTTCAATCTTGCTTGATAAATCCATTAAATCATCCCGTCCAAATACTGCAATCTTTTTGTCATCTAGTAATGCCATCTCAGCTTTGAGTGTATCTGGTTCATCGCTACAGCAAATTAAAGCAACTCTTGCTTCATCACCGCCCATTTGTCGCGCCCGTAAGTAGGCTTCAAATAGCTTGTTTTTACATAAATCTCTTTTGCTAGTTGTTGAGACAGATATGGCAAAAAGTTGGTAGCCTCTTGTGAAGGCTACATCAAATTCAAATCCGTCTTTAGTTCCCTTAAGAGGAATTTCAAAATTAAGCCCGTAGTCCTTTATATAATTATTATCAGCAATATTTTTTACGTGCTGCAAAACATGGTGTTCTAACCACAAACCGTCAATGTATTTACAAAAATGTTTAATTTCCGTAAAAACAGGCTCCTGTTTTATGGTTTTTAATTGTTGTACTGCTTGCAATGAGAGTTTGCCATCTGAACTAATTAAGTTTTTTCGTTGAAACTCAGCCTTAATTTCTGGCGGTAATTTTTCCACTGATATCGATTCTGACTTACTTTTCCAATCACCCCAATCACCATTTTTTTTCTTTTTGCGTACCTCTCCACAAAATACGTTGTAGTACCAATCAAACCATTGCTTGGCTTTCTGTTCATTTTTAAGCACTTCGGCGAGTGTTGTGGCTAATTCAGGTAATTGCGCTTCCTGTGTAGGATTAGCTTTTAACTCTAAGCCGTGTATTTGGAAAAGTTTTGCAAGTTCAACTTGCAACATTTCTGGTGTTACTTTGATTGGTTCGATAGGAGTGTTCTCGCCGTCTATGCACATCTTTAATTTACGGGGGTCAAGATAGCTAAACACAGTTTCAGGACGATCTTTGCTAAAAAATGCTCTGTAAGCGTGTACAGCCATCGCCTTCGTACCGCCCGTATAATTCAACCCAATCTTTCCGTCTTTGATAGCTTCTAGTTTTGGACGAATCGCTTCTTTAATGTGATAAGCATCTGATTCGTAATCATTAAGTGACACAAGTTGAGCTGGCTTTAAACCAATTGGTTCGCTACTCAATATTGTTTGCAGACGCTTGGCTGGCTTCTCTGTGCCAGTTGTGTACACAAGGTAGGGCGTACCTCCTTGTTTTAACAAAAGTCTCGCCGCGACATAATTCGGCAAAGGGTTTTCGCCAATCAGCAGAAATAAGTGGTCAACTTTGTGCTTGTCGAACTTCGATGTACTCATCAAGCCTGTCTCCGTCTTTTTCAACTTTCTTCCGAAATTATCGCATACTATCGGAATACCCCCCTTCCGATCGCCCTTACGCTAAAAAAGCCAAAAAAATACAACACAAATCCCCAAACCCACCGTGAACCCAACCTTTCGCAATCCCCCGAAACCAAGACTCCTAGAGGATTTCGCCAACGGAACACTCGACCAAATACAGAATCTCACCCGCGCCATCAGGTTGTGGGTTTTGGTAAGTTGGCTGTACAGCGACGAGGGATATATTGCCCTTGACAATCCCTTTACCTATGCTGATTGGCGCGAAGCTTTCTTCGGCAAGAATTACCAAGATGAAAAGCACGAAGATATTATTAACAATTTAGACCCGAATTGTGCTTGCAACCAAACAACGCAACAGTGGTTCATCAAATACAATGTATCTGTAAAAGAGTGGCGGCAATCTTTTTTAAAAGAAATAACTATTGCTGATTCTGATTTAGATAATATATTGGCAGAAAAGTTATTCGCTCAGGTGCGAAAGTCGCTGCAAAATGACTTCGATTTATTGGTGAGTCGAAATTGGCTGAAACGGTTAACGAGCGTGACTGGTAGGAGCAAGAACTACCGCCGAGTTGAAGAACTACCGCCAATTTCCAGTCACACAGAAAACGCCAATACTGACAACAATTTGACTCACAAAGCACAGACTTATGTGGCTGCTACCTTGGGGATGTTGAGTTTTCTCGACCCGAGTTTGCCACTATTAGCCGACCAATTTTCAGAAGAGGTAGTTGATGAAGACAATCACCGCGTCTTTTTGTACGTTGATTATCTCGTGCCAGAATCTAGTCCGATGCAGGATGCTGTCGATCAATTTCAGAGCGAATTGCAGGAAACTTGGGACTCTCAAAATATCGCTCCTTTGTTATTAACGTATCGCAGCGCTCATCAAAACCTAATTAAGGAGTGCGTTGTTTATCCTGTTTGTATTTACTTTATGGAACGAGCTAAATATTTGTGTGCCTATGGTAGCACTCCCAGGAATGAAATTAACTGGTATAAATATCGGCTCGATCGCATTATTTCAAAAAATCTAGAACCTCTCGAATGGCAAGATCCTCGGGTTCCGCAATTACTCAAGGAAAAATATCAGGAAAATAACCTGCCAACTCCCAAAACAGTCAACAATATGTTAAAGGAAGCTTGGGGCTGCGATTTTTATAAGCAAACTGCGCTGATGGTATTGCGGTTCGATCGCATTTTTGCTCAATCCTACCTGCAAGGAATCAGCATTCACAATACCTGTAGAGCCATAGAGAGCGATCGCGCCGCCACATTAATCAAACAATATACTCCCTACCCAGACAATCGACAGATTCTTTTAGATATAATTCAGTCTCGTCCTAGCACCGATATTTACTACCAAGTCAAGTACCGAATTACAGACTACTATGTTCTCAGATGGTTGCGAGCCTTGGGTTCAAAAGTTGAAGTTTTATTACCTTGGGATTTGCGACAAGAAATGCTTCTAGAAAGTCAAAACACTTGGAATTTGTATAAATAACAAAATACCACAAGTTGAGCATAAGGGGCGATCGCCCTTGACGGAAGGGGAGATCATCGGTAGCGCGAGTGATAGCCGATCGCAAATTGAGGTTCCCGCCGATCGCCCCACGCGACACACCAAGCAATACCGATCGCAATACTTTCCATATGCAAACCACTCCCAATCCGGTATGACAGCCCCAGATTGCCTTAATAACTGGCAATTATTCAACGTGCAATTCCATCTAACTCCCCATTGTCACCTAAATTTTCCACAAAAATCAACCGCCAGAAAAATAATCCCCCAACTCCCGCAACTCACCTCACATCAATCATTTTTCAGACATAAATTACTCTGCACCTACCCACAATGACAACAAATAAGGTAAAGTAAACGGCACAATAGTCTAAGGTTCTCGAACTGCCACAACTCGGCAAACCCGCCCTTGACTTGCAAAACTCGCCAATACAGGCGACATTAACACCTAACAACTGACCAAAATGCAAACCTACTACTACGTTTTAGCCAGCCAACGCTTTTTGCTAGAAGAAGAAGCCCTCGATGAAGTGTTTAAAGAAAGAACTCGCAACTACCACGAACAAGAAAAACAAATAGATTTTTGGTTGGTCAAACAGCCTGCTTTTCTAGAAGCACCGACAATGAAAGAAGTCAAAGCAAAATGCCCTCAACCAGCCGCCGCTATTGTTTCCACCGATCCTGTTTTCATCACCTGGTTAAAACTGCGATTAGAATATGTACTGACAGGTGAATTTCAAGCACCGTCAGCAACTATTCCAGATGCCCTCGCGTCCCTACAGACAGCATGAACAAACTAGCAGGAATTTCCAGGGCGAAGCCAGGAAAATCAAGGGAAAATTTGTACAAATATTTTGTCTTTCTTCCCCTGTTTTATGCTACTTCGATCGCCATTTTTATCTTGACATTTTTAGCGACTTCTGTTAGGGCTGAATCGAGCTGCGAACCGCCAAATTCCGATGAATATCTACTGTTAATTGTCACAAAAACACCAGAACAGCAAGAAAGAGCAAAACGGTCTTTCCCCGGAAATACTGACAATATAGTTTGTCGGTATATCAACGATACGGTGACGCGAGTTGGTGGCTTTCGCGACTCGCAAATCGCTAGCGATTGGGTTAAATATATCGAAGATGTTGTCGGATTGCAAGCTTACGTAGTTCGATCGCCCGCAGCGGCACTTCCCCAAAATCTGCCAGTCTACAACCCTCAGCCAGCACCCGGTTCAGAACCAATCGCCAATCCTCCAACTGGCAATCTTGCGTTCAATCCCCAAGCCCTCGGCCCCGGTTACGCCGTGTTAGTAGATTACTTCAATCAACCGGAATTAGCCGCCCAAGTCAAGCAAGCATTGGGTACGCAAGTCGGCTTAGCTTCCTACGGCCAGCGTCCCTTTTTATTCGTTGCTTATACAACGGATCAAAACGCTGCTACGGCGGCGGTAAAAGCATTGAGCGATCGAGGTTTTTGGCCGATGTTAGTAGACAGTCGCCGTGTCACTGTAATTACTCCTGCTGTTAGGTAAAAGTAAATAATACGGCGGTTAAAACCGTATTTATTTAAACGATGTTCGAGATAAGACGGCGAATGGAATTCGCGCCTACACAAACGATGTCCGCCTCCGCGGACTGAAGAATATCGCGTAATTTTAACGGTCAATTTTTCAACCCGCGGAGGCGGGTTTTGTTTGCATAGACGCGAATTCCATTCGCCCGGTTTTCCTAATTAACAATTTATGGTTTTTGGGGCGGCTGTGGGCTGCTTCCTAGCTGACTTTCGGCCCGCTTTTTTGCTTCCATTGCCGCTCCGTAATCCGGCTTGTAGCGGATTGCTTTGTCATAGGAGGCGATCGCATCTCCGAATCTTTTCACCGCTACCAGGGCGTTACCGCGGCTGTACCACGCCTCCGAGTAATCTGGCTTGACATAGACGGCTTCGTTGTAAGAGGCGATCGCATCTTCGTACCGCTGCAAATTGTACTGAGCATTGCCTCTATTGTACCAGGCTTGAAATTTTTTCGGATTCAAATCTAAGGCTTTGCTGTAACACTCAATTGCTTGTTCGTACCGACGCAATTCGTGGTACGACCAGCCTAAATTATACCATGCTTGATCGGAATCAGGTTTTAATTTAACCGCTTTTTCGTAAGCTTCTACCGCTTCTTCATGTCTCCGCATTTTCAGCAAAGCGATGCCTTTACTGTACCATGCTTGATAATAATTTGGCTGAAACCGCACGGCTTTTTCGTAGGCCTCCAAAGCTTCTTGATTTTTGTTTAATTCTAGAAAAACATTGCCTAAATTGTACCAAGCATCAGAATTGTCGAATTTGATTTCAACTGCTTTTTGATATGATTCAACGGCGCGATCGTACTGTTTTAAATTTTGGTAAGCTTGTCCCCGATTGTACCAAGCCTGGTACAAATTAGGCTGAAATTGTACCGCTTTTTCGTAGGAGGCGATCGCCTCTTCGTACCGCTGCGAGTCTAACAGAGCATCGCCTCTACCTTCCCACGCTGGGGCATAGTCAGGCTGGATTTGCAAAGCATTGTCAAAAGATGCGATCGCCTCTTTTGACTGTTGCAACTTATCCAAAGCATAACCACGTCCCGTCCAAGCCTCCAAATATTCCGGCTTTAATTCTATTGCTTTATCATAGGCTGATTGTGACTCCTTATATTTTTTCAATTCATATAAAGTTTTAGCTTTTTCCTGCCAAACTTCCGCGTAGTCAGGCCGGAGAGCTATTGCTCGATCATAGGCAGCTAGAGCTTCTTCAAATTTGCTTAAATTGTAAAGAGTAATGCCTCGGTTGTGCAGGTCAGTTGCATTCGCTGAATTAAAAGTATTTACACCATAAATTGATGCTATAATAGTTATGCCAATCAAACTAGCGATCGCCAATATTTTAAAATACAATTTTCTTCGCGGTTTAGGCGGCTTATTCACAGCACGAACCGGAGGCAATACCGGAATAGTACCGCTGAAAGAATTTTGCAACTCTTTAATAGCTTGCAGCGTTTCGCCCGCACTCGAATAACGCTGCCGAAAATCGTACTTTACCATCCGATCTAAAATCTTCGCAAATTCAGGACTGACGGATGCTTTATCCTGCCAAATAATTTCCTCTGTATCGGAATTTTTCGGCATTTGGTGGGGATTTATGCCGGTGAGAAACTGAATTGCGATCGCACCTGTGGCATAGATATCGCTGCTGAGTTTCGGATTGCCATGAGATTGTTCGCTGGGCATATAACCGGGAGTACCGATGCTGACGCTCAAACTATTTTTGGGCTGAGGATTAGTAATTTGAGTAGTAATTTCCTTGACTGCACCGAAGTCAATTAACACTAACTTATTATCTCGATTTCGGCGCAGGATATTGCGGGGATTGACATCACGGTGAATTACATTTTGCTGGTGTACAAAATCTAAAATTTCCAGAAGTTCTTGCAATATACAAATAACTTGATCTTCCTTCATCCCTCCGGCATTTCCCGGAGAAGCGGGCGTAATTTCTTGACTTAAATCGTGGCCTTCGATAAATTCTTGAACGAGATAAAACTCTTGATTTTCTTCAAAGTAAGCAAAAAGTTGGGGAATGCGATCGTGATTTCCCAACTTGTACAAAACCTGTGCTTCCGTATCGAACAAACGTCTTGCTATTTGTAGAGTTTCGGGATCGGTTGCTTGAGGTTTAAGCTGCTTGACGACGCAAAGGTGATTACCTGGTAGTTGCTTATCTTCAGCTAAATAAGTTTGAGCAAATCCGCCGCCTCCCAAGTGACGGATAATGCTGTAGCGCGTGCCGAGTGTTATTCCAAGCATGAAATTTACCTGATATTTCCGAGTTTTTCTCCCCTTTCGGAATAAAACAAGGGTTGGGGGAGAGGTTTTGCATTTGATTCAGTTTAACTAATTTGCGATCGGCTTTACAGCAGAAACTCTGTCAAAATACCAGTAGATGCTGCCGACAAGTGGTAAAGTCGTCGGCGAATCATCTTTGCTTTGAAAGTTCAGATGCGTAGGGTGCTTATGGGCGCACTTTACTTTTATTTAACATGGTTTAGGCGCATGGGCGAGAAACCCGGTTTCTACGAGTTTTACGAACAGTAACGATAAATATACTAAGAAACCGGGTTTCTGATGTGAGCGCGAGTAAGTCCTATTTTACTTTAAACAGCTTTCAAAATCTCATCATCAACTGAAAAATCTATCTCTGCTTTGTCCCTTCCCGAAACTACATAATCATTCTGAAATGAATCTTTCAATCCCGACACTAAGTCAAACTCCGGTTGCCAGTTAAGCTCGGTAACAGCTTTATTAACTGAGGCAAAAAAGTGCTGCAATCGCATCGGGAAAGCTTTCTTTTTACCGAAGTCAAATTGTTTCGGATCGTAGTGTACAATTTTGATAGCATCGGGCGATTTGCCGATCGCCTGGATGCAGGCGCGGGCTAAACCGTCAAAGGTGACAAATCGATCGCCCGAAACGTTATAAATTTGCCCGATCGCCCTGGAGTTGCCCAAAACCGCCGCCATTGCCACCGCCAAATCCTGACAATGCCCTAACTGCGTGAAGTGCATCCCGTTACCAGGAATCGGAATCGGGCGATCGCGCGCAATGCGATCGAAAAACCAAGCCTCCAAATCGTTATAATTTTGAGGGCCATAAATGTAAGTCGGGCGAATCGAAGTCCAAGGCAAACCGGACTCGGCCAAATAATTTTCCGTGTCGCACTTACCCAAATGTCGGCTTTTGGGATCAGTAGCGTCCCCTTCAATATGAGGCATTTGATCGGATTTCAAATAAACCCCCGCAGAGCTCATGTAAACAAAGTGCTGCACCCGCCCTTTAAATATCTCAGCTAAGGGCTTTGTATCGCTCAGTTCCCGACCATTGTTGTCAAAAACCGCATCAAACTCAACCGCCGATAATTTTTCTTGCAATTGTTCGACATTTGTGCGATCGCCCAAAATCTGTTTCACCCCCGCAACCGGCACAGGCTTATTGCCCCGGTTAAACAACACCACCTCATGCCCTTGTGCTGCTAAAATCTTAGTAAGATAAACCCCAATAAACCGAGTACCGCCCATCATTAAAATTCGCATTATTTTCGATGCTCCTTATAGTTAGTGTAAATATCTTACAATAAAGCGAGTATCTTGCTTTACTAAGTAGGTCATTGCCAAAAAACAATAGTATCTTGTAGGGGCGGGTTTAGCTAAAAATCTATGATACCAGCCAGTTGATCAAGGCAAAACCCGCCCTCCCCATCTAATGTTTATTTGTACCCACCTACTTAACAGTTGAGGACTCATTAAATAGGTAAGGAAAAAAAAACACAGTATCTACAAATTGGGTTAATTATCATAGTTTCTTTGTACTTGTATCAGCGTTTACCTGCGGTTTAAACAATGAAAAATCTTGAAAAGTTAAGCGAAATTGCGCGGGCGGCGGCTTGGGGCGCAGCAGATATCCTACAATCCTATTATCGGCAGGATTCCAATACTCCAAACTTAGACATTCAAGAGAAAAAAGACGGCCCAGTTACTGCGGCAGATGTCGCTGTCAATTCTTACATTCTCGACGAATTGCAGTCGGCTTTAGGGAATGCAGAATTTGGCTATCTCAGTGAAGAAACTTACAAATCTTATTTAGAAAAAAACGGTCAAATTCCCTTACCTGAAAGTTGGGTTTGGATTATTGATCCTTTGGATGGAACGCGAGATTTTATTGATAGGACAGGTGAATTTGCTGTTCACATTGCTTTAGCCTTCGAGGGAAGACCGGTATTGGCAGTTGTAGCTTGGCCCCAACAGCAAAAGATTTATTACGCAATCCGCGATGCGGGTGCTTTTGGGGAAAGTCGGGACGGTTCTGCGGTCAAATTGCAGGTTTCGGCGCGAAATATAGTGGCAGATTTATCTATAGTAACCAGTCGCAGTCACCGAGGCGATCGCCTAAATCAACTATTGCACAAATTTCCCTGCCAAAATCAACTGGCTGTCGGTAGCATCGGCTGCAAAATAGCCACAATTGTCGAACAAAAGGCTGATGTTTATATTGCGCTTTCGGGAAAGTCTGCGCCGAAGGATTGGGATTTGGCGGCGCCGGAATTGATTTTGACGGAGGCGGGCGGCCGATTTACTCGTTTTGATGGTTCTGCTTTGCAATATAACCGGGGAGATGTCAGTCAGTGGGGGGGATTGTTGGCGAGTAACGGTTGCTGTCACGATGCTTTGTGCGGGGATGCTGAGGGGATTTTAGCAGAGATAGATGGGAGTTTGAAGTAAGTGCGATCGCCCTTAAATAATTTGGTCGGTTCAGGACGCATCAAAAGCCAAGAAACCGGGTTTTTTCCTGTTTCTGCGGGCTGTAACGCGTCTTCTGGGCAAAAACCCGGTTTCTGACCACCCGTGCGTCAGTCCCGCGCTAAAAGCATACATAAACCCGATCGCACATATGTATCAAAAATCCCGCTCTTAATATCTCAGTCTCATTACACTTGCGATTGAATTGTTTTTGTGTTATTGCATCCACCTCGCGCTAGCTCTTCCGCAATATTACTTAATAAATATCCCCATCTTTATCAAAACTTTAATTAAATAAGTGTTTTTACGGAAAACTTTATATAAAGTATCTTAAAAAACAGTTATGGTTGCTATAACCTTCAGAAAGAGTTTCGGATGCAAGTCGCGAAACAGGGAAATCATTGTCTTTTTTTAACCCCCAGTAGGTGTATTATGCTAAATTTAAATAATCAAGTTTCAGGAAGTGCGATCGCCTTTATCGACACTCAAGTTGAAAATTATCAAAGTTTAGTCGCGGGGGTAACACCGGGTACGGAAGTAGTGGTTTTGGATGGGAACCGGGATGCGATCAACCAAATTACTCAAATTTTAGCTCTTCGTACCAATATTGACAGCATTCACATAGTTTCTCACGGTGCTCCCGGCAGCTTGCAACTCGGCGACGGTAGCTTGAGTTTAGATGATATAGAGTGCGATCGGGATTCTCTACAGCAGTGGTTTTCGCCACGAACCGACTTGATCGGCAAAAATGGACCTAATATCCTCTTGTACGGGTGCTCAGTAGCAGCAGGCGAGACAGGTAAAGCATTTGTCAAACGCTTGAGTGAGTTAACCGGGGCATCGGTTGCAGCTTCCAAAAACCTCACGGGAAGTGTAGCCAAAGGCGGCGACTGGGAACTGGAAGTCAGAACCGGGAAAATAGAAACGCCGCTGGTATTTGCACCAGAAGTATTAGCAGGTTACGAATATGTTTTGAATACTTTTGGTGCGGAGACTAATTTTGGCGCGGGGAATCAACCGCAATTCGTCGGCGTAGGAGACTTCAACGGCGACACCAAGCCTGACTTAGCCGTGGCGAATCGTGCCGATAACAACGTTTCTATCCTACTAGGGACAGGTACAGGCAGCTTTAGTGGTCCCACTAATTTTCCTGTGGGACAAACTGCTGCCTTTGCTGTCACGGTAGCAGACTTTAATGGAGACACCAAGCTTGACCTAGCCGTTGCCAACTGGCTGAGTAATAACGTCTCAATTTTGTTAGGAACAGGGACAGGCAGTTTTGGTACAGCTACCAACTTGGACGTCGGGTCGAGTCCTTGGTCAGTTACGTCCGGCGACTTCAATGGAGATGGCAACATTGACCTAGCCACAGCCAACAGTGACTCAAACGATGTCTCTATTCTGTTAGGGGGAGGTACAGGTATCTTTCCTAGTAGGGCGGACTGGATGATCGACGGGACACGACCCCAGTCTATAGCTGTAGGCGACTTTAACAAAGACGGAAAACTTGACCTAGTTACGGCGAACTTTACCTCAAACAATGTTTCGATCCTATTTGGGACAGGCACGGGGAACTTTGGCATTGCCAGTAGTTTTAGTGTGGGGACAAACCCCTATTCTGTTGCTGTGCAAGATTTTAATGGGGATGGCAACCCTGACATAGCCACGGCCAACGAAGGTTCTAATGATGTATCCGTGCTCTTGGGGAATGGCACAGGTGGCTTTGGGGCTAACACTAACTTTCCTGTGGGGACAGGGCCTCGTTCCGTGACAGTAGGTGACTTTAACGCAGACGGCAAAATTGACTTAGCTACAGCGAACGGTGTTAGCAGCTCGACCCCTGTTGCTAATAACCTCTCGGTTCTGTTGGGGACAGGCACTGGTACTTTTAGCCCTGCCGCCAACTATAGCTTGGGGTCAAATCCCTGGACTGTCACTGCGGCAGACTTGAATGCGGATGGGAATCTTGACCTAGCCACGTCGAACTATTGGACTAACAACGTTTCGATTCTGCTAAATACACCCAATACAGTTAATTTTGGTAGTGCCACTTACAGCGGTACAGAAGGAACAACAGACACAGTAGTTAATATTCCCGTCACCCTCAGCGGCGGCACTCCCTTGGGCGATGTAGTTGTACCAATTGCGATCGACCCCAGCAGCAGTGCCACCCAAAATTCAGACTACACTATTTCCCCTACAACTGTTATATTCCCCGCCGGCACTACTACTTTCACCCAGAATGTTGCAGTTACTATCAAGCCTGACAATCTCCCTGAAAACGCCGAAACCGCAATCCTCAACTTGGGCACAATCACCGGTGGCGTTGCCGGTACAGCCAAACAAACAACACTAACTATTGCTGCTAACGGTACTGTTTCTTATGCCATTGCCGCCGGTACTGCCAGCATTTCTGAAGGTAATAGCAGCACAAAGCCTCTGACTTTCACTGCTACTCGCAGCGGCAACAGTGGCGGGGCAAGTAGCGTCAATTATACGATCGCCGGAACAGCTACCAACGTCAGCGATTACAACAACATCGGCGGCACTTCAGGGGCAACTGCTGCTACTGGCACAATTAATTTTGCCGCCGATGAAACCTCCAAAACCATTACTCTCGATGTATTAGGCGACACCCAAGTTGAACCCGACGAAACCATTGCCGTCACCCTTTCCAATCCCACCAGCCCAGGCGTAACACCGACCATTACCACTGCTACCGCTACCACAACTATTACTAATGATGACAAAGCTGGCTTTACTATTAACCCAACAGCATTAACTACAAGTGAAGTCGTCGGTGGCAAGGCAGAATTTACAGTCAAACTCAACTCTCAACCCACTGCTGACGTTTCTTTCGGCTTAAGCAGTTCCAATGTTGCTGAAGGAACTGTTTCGACTAATAGCTTAACTTTCACTCCCGCTAACTACAATCAACTGCAAACAGTAACAGTGACTGGTGTTGACGATGTGGTAGTTGATGGGCCTCTAGTTTACAAAATAGTCACGGCGGCTGCTGTCAGCACTGATCCTAATTTCAATAACCTCGATCCTGATGATGTCACCGTCACCAACAGTGACAACGAAACTCCGGGAATTACGGTGAATCCGACTGCGGGATTAACTACTGGTGAAGATGGCACCAAGGCTAACTTTACTGTGGTTTTGAATACTCAGCCGGCTGCTGATGTTACTATCGGTTTGAACAGTGACAATGTTGCCGAGGGAACAGTTTCGACTAATAGCTTAACTTTCACTCCGACTAACTGGAATACAGCGCAACCAGTAACAGTAACAGGGGTTGAGGATAGCATTGCCGACGGCGATATTGATTACAAAATAGTCACGGGGGCTGCTGTTAGTACCGATGCGAGTTACAACCTAGATGTAGCGGATGTTAGCATTACCAATAAGGACAATGATACCGCTGGTATTTCTATTACTCCCACGGCAACAACTGCTACAGAAGGTGGCGTGGCGGGCAGCTATGACATCAAGTTAACGTCACAGCCGATCGCCCCTGTTACCATTAACTTTAATGCCGGAAGTGAAATAAATGCGATCGCGCCTGTTACCTTTGACAGCACGAATTGGAATGTTGCCAAAACAGTCACAGTCACCGCTACCGACGATAGCAAAGCCGAAGGTACGCACAGCGGCACGATCGCTCACACTGTTACCAGTACCGACACTAAGTATAGCGGCACGGCAATTCAGGATGTCAATGTAGCTATTACCGACAACGACACAGTAGGTGTCAGCATTTCTGCGACGAACACAACTGCTACAGAAGGCGGGGCGGATGGCAGTTATACAGTCAAACTCAACAGCCAGCCGATCGCCCCTGTAACTATCACTCTCACAACAGGTAATCAGATTCAGGCGATCGCGCCTGTGACTTTCACTGCGGATAATTGGAATGTCGCTCAAACCGTTATGGTGAAAGCTGTTGATGATACGGTTGTGGAAGGGGCGCACAGCGGTAATATTACTCACAGTGTGAGCGGGGGTGATGCTAAGTATAATGTGGTTGTGGTGCCAGGGGTGACAGTGGCGATCTTAGATAACGATGTAGCGCCAACTCCGACGCCGACGCCGACGCCGACGCCGACGCCGACGCCGACGCCGACGCCGACGCCAACACCAACTCCGACGACATCTGTCACTCCGACTCCGACTCCGACTCCGACTCCAACGCCGACAACATCTGTCACTCCGACTCCAACGCCGACAACATCTGTCACTCCGACTCCAACGCCGACAACATCTGTCACTCCGACTCCAACGCCGACAACATCTGTCACTCCGACTCCGACTCCGACGACATCTGTCACTCCGACTCCGACTCCGACGACATCTGTCACTCCGAC